>JAKVBR010000132.1:2730-4793 GCA_022447165.1 Phycisphaerales bacterium
GGATGTTTCTCCGCTGAAGATGCAGTAAGAGTCGCACGCCTCGGTCGCGACATCCTTGAACAAATTGGCAATGCTGGCAGCTCGTGGGTCAAACTCGAAGTGCTTGGTGACAAAACCACTCTTCTTCCTGACCCTGTTGGCACGCTTGAAGCATGTGAAGAACTCGTCAAAGACGGTTTTACCGTAATGTGCTACTCAAGCGATGATCCAATTATGGCCGCTCGCATCAGAGACGCTGGCGCGACTTGCGTTATGCCCGCAGGATCGCCAATCGGTTCTGGCAGAGGTATTGCGAATCCTTCAGCCATTCAGTTGTGCTTAGAACTACTCAAATGCCCAGCACATGGCGGCGACCCAAGTTACCCAGTCATTGTTGACGCTGGTGTGGGAACGCCATCAGATGTCACTATTGCAATGGAACTTGGCGCAGACGGCGTCCTTCTCAATACAGGCATTGCACATGCGGACAATCCTGTCCAAATGGCAAAAGCGATGAAACTTGCTTGTGACGCTGGTTACTATGGATTCAGAAGTGGAAGAATCCCACGAAAACTGCACGCAACTGCATCAAGCCCAACGGACGGCACAATCGCAGGCGAGTAACAGCGTAGTGCTAATGATCGACTCGTTTACCGAGCATCGCGGCAACTTCTGAAACACGCTGATCAACTTCTTCCTTCGTTTTCGCTTCAACATTTAATCGGAGTAGCGGCTCTGTATTGCTTGCTCTGACGTTACACCACCAAGTTGGAAGCGTTACTGTAACGCCGTCAAGGCGTTCCACTTCACCATCAGGAAAAGCATCGATGAGTGCGTTCATAGCACCTTCTTTGTCATCATTTTCAAAATTGATTTCACCACTCTGCGTATACGTTGTATAAGGAGCAACTTGCTCACTCATCGTGCCTTCATGGCACGCGACCGCACTCAACACACACGCAAATGCCATTGCACCACTATCAGCATAAAAATTATCTCTGAAGTAGAAGTGACCCGACAACTCTCCCCCAAAGGGCGCATCATGTTCAGCCATCGCTTGCTTCATAAAGACATGACCTACTCTACTCTTGACAGGTATTCCATTTGCTTCTGACACTGAATCAGCAACCGCAAGTGATGAGCGAAGGTCATAGACAATTGCGCAGCCATCGTTTTCATGATGCAAGAACTTCGGGGCAAGCCAAGCTGTGACTAAATCGCATCCAACGATATTACCCTTCTCATCAACGACCATGCAACGGTCAGCGTCGCCGTCAAAACAAATGCCTACATCACATCCATGCTGAACAACTGCTTCTTGGGTTTGAACAAGATTTGCATCGACAAGTGGATTTGGGTCATGGACGAACTCACCCTTATCATTTTCAAAGTTGATTTCGATCATCTCAACACCAGGAATGTTCCTAAAGAGTTTTGGCACCATCGTTCCTGCCATTCCGTTAGAAGCATCGACTGCCGCTTTAATCGTCTTCTCTCCTGAGAGTAATTTCGGGTCTAGATACGTAAAGACATGTTCGCGGTACGCATCCCATAAATCGACTTGTTGCTCACTTCCTTCAGCGCCACTGCCATGCTCTTCATCACCATAAACAAATGCTTCAATCTTTTCTAAGCCCAAACCCTTTCCAACGGGTTTCGCTTTTGCCCTGCAAATTTTGAATCCGTTGTAATTGATTGGATTGTGGGATGCTGTGGTTTGAACACCACCAATAGCACTTAAATGATTTACTGCAAATGCAACAAATGGAGTATCAACAAGACCGACGTCTATCACATCAGCGCCGACCTCCCGTATCCCTTCTTTGAGTGCACGCACAAGAGATGGTGAATGTGGCCTCATATCATGCCCAACAGCGATTGGTCCACTCTGGCCACTTTCCTGCATGAGCAACTTTGCAGTGCCCATGCCAATTCGTTTTGCGATGAATTCATTGAGCGGATCTGGATAGAGCGCTCTCACGTCATATGCTTTAAATACTGTCATAAGAGATGTGCATCATACCCTTGTTCAATCAAAATAATCTTCGGTTGCCAAATCAACGACTTCAACGCCCTCTGGAAGC
>JAKVBR010000133.1 GCA_022447165.1 Phycisphaerales bacterium
CAGAAATTTGGATTAGCGAGGCGCAAGAACGAATGGTGCTTGCAGTTCCTCAGGAAAATGTTGAAGCACTACAAGCAATCTGCGACAAGTACGGCGTTGAAATGTGCGACCTTGGAGAGTTTGGCACGGATGACGCCGAACTTGTTTTGAAGTATGACGGAAACACTGTCGGTCAAATTTCAATGTCATTTCTTCATGACGGTTTACCTGGCACAACGCGCATTGCTTCTTGGTCTCCAGTCGAGTGCGCGCCACAAGGTGAAGAAGCCATCGACATCGAGGGCATCCTTCCAAAATTGCTTGCACATCCAAACATTGCATCCAAGCAATCAATCATTCAGCAGTATGACCACGAAGTCCAAGGACGCTCTGTCGTTAGACCGCTTGTCGGTCCACTTGGTGACGCGCCTTCAGATGCAGCAGTCATCACGCCGGTGAGGGGATCATCGCGCGGGCTTGCAATTGGATCAGGCCTAGCAACAGGATTATCTGCTGACCCGTACACCATGGCAGCAGCAGCCATCGATGAATGCGTTCGCAATATCGTTTGTGTAGGCGGGGATCCTGATTCGACAGCTATTCTTGATAACTTCTGCTGGCCAAGTGCCAACGATGAAGCATCGCTCGGTCGGCTTGTTCGTTGTGCGCATGGTTGTTACGACGCTGCGAAAGCGTATCGAACGCCATTTATCTCCGGTAAAGATTCACTCAACAATCAATTCACGAAAGATGATGGCGAAACGATTTACATCCCGCCAACGCTCCTAGTTTCTGGCTTCTCAATCGTTGAAGACATCGAGCAATGCGTCACGATGGACGCTAAGCAAAGTGGACATAAATTGTTCCTTGTTGGGCAAACGACTGACCAATGTGGCGGCTCACACGCGCTTCTAGTACAACCGAATATGGCATGCGACACATCGCTCCCTGAAGTGGACTTAACAGCAGGGCCAGCAAACGCCAGAGCAGTACACAAAGCAATCAAGCAAGGGCTTGTTCAATCTGCACACGACTTAAGCGAGGGCGGTCTACTGGTCGCACTTGCAGAGATAGCATTTGGCGGTGGTCTCGGCATTAGATCCTCTCAACATGATTTGTCAGATTTGATGCTTGTTGCTGAAACACCTTCAAGGTACCTCATTGAAGTTGCGCCAAGCGATGTTGAAGCATTTGTAGAACTGATGGGCGCAACGCCCTGCCAAGAGATTGGCGAAGTGAATGATTCAAACACACTTGTTGTGGGCAATTACACTTGGGATTGCAATACATTAAAATCATGCTGGCTTGAAGGAATGGTGATTTAATGGCAAAAGCACTCATCATCACAGCACCGGGTATCAACTGCGACCTTGAACTTGATGAAGCGTTCCAGTGTGCAGGGGCTTCAACATTCAATGCACACATCAATGAGTTGATGGACGACCCATCTATTATTGATGAAGCGGACCTTATCGGATTGCCTGGTGGTTTTAGTTATGGTGATGCAGTTGCTGCAGGCCGAATCATGGCAGGGCTCATGCGGCAAACAATGTATGCGCAATTTGTAAAAGCCCTTAAGCGCGGCGTTCCAATGATTGCGCCATGCAATGGTTTTCAAATCGCAGTGCAACTTGGTCTGTTGCCCGGACCAACACCTGGTCAAGATTGGACTGAGGAGTCCGCTGAACCGACTGTTGCACTTGCTCAGAACAATACAGCGCGTTTCATCGATCGGTGGGTTGGCATTGACATTCCTCAAAACACTCGCTGCGTCTGGACGAAAGGCCTCGATGTAACCGAGCAAGGTGCAATGATTCCAATTGCACATGGTGAAGGGCGTTTCGTACCAAAAGATGATGAGTTGTTGCGACAACTCGATGTCGATGGTCAAATCGCTTGTCGATATCTTCCAGATGACAATCCAAATGGTTCGGTAGGCGATGTCATGGGGATCTGCGATGCAAGCGGACTTGTACTTGGTTTAATGCCACACCCTGAGCGATTTCTTCGCTGGAGTCAGCATCCATATTGGACACGATTGCCTCGCGACTCCCGCTCTGGCGACCCACTTGGACTGCAAATGTTTAAGAATGCTGTCTCATTTGTCAATGACAAATCAGAGCACAAGGAAAAAGTGCATTCATGACGCATCAAGAAGAAATTTCTGATGCCACGCACCGTTCGCTTGCATGCTCACTCTTTAACCACACTTGGACATTACTCGACAAAAAAAAAAGGACGCCGGAAGATGACATCGAGATGGTGCATTGCGCGAATGCGTCTCGGTATCACTGGAGCATTGTCGGGACTCTACTGAACTTTGCTCGCGGCGAGTGGCAAATCGGGAGAGTGTACGCAATGCTTGAACATTGGACCGAAGCACTTCGCCACGCAACCCTTTACTTTGACGCTTGTGTTCACCATGATTTTGGTCCGTTCGACTTGGCCTTTGCGCACGAGGGATTCGCAATGGCGCTTGCAAAAACCAATTCAGACGAAGCGCTTAAGCACATTACGCAAGCAAAAACTGTAGGCGAGCGAATTGAAAAAGATGAAGACAGAGAGTGGCTTCATCAGAACTTAAACGACATCAACGCATCACTCGATGGTTAACGATACAGAAAAACTTTGCAGGGAGTGTGGGTACGACAAGAGGGGATTGCCCCTTCGCTCGGCATGCCCAGAGTGCGGTTCAGAAGGAATTACCACAACGACATCATCTTTTTCAGCAAAAGATTCGATGTTGATGCGAATCATCAATTCCAACCTAGCAGTCCAAGGGCTCAAACCAGTTCCAGATGTGAGAGTGCGTATCAGTTTTTGGGCAAAACTCGCGTGGCTCATCACAATTGTTGTGATGGTACTCGTACTTACTCATGCTTTTGGAGTATTGCCAACTGTTGCGTATCAACTGCTTTTGTGCCTCTGTTCCTTTGCATGGCCATTTGTTGTGTACGGTTTGACACCATCAAGTACGCGAGCATCGATGCCTAGCATCTACACAACGGTTCGCTCGCTCGTCCATCTTTCACAATGGTTTTGGGCGGTGGGCTACATCCAGCTGTTTCTCCTATACATCCCAACTTCAGAAGGAACAATTGAAGATCCAGTCCACTCTTCGACAGTCCTATTTGCTTGCCATTTGTTTGCTGGAGCCGGACTCGCACTCCTTGCATTCTGGCTCAGCGATTTTGCAAAACGACTTGATTTAGATTCGACTTCAAGAAAGTGTTCAATCTTTGGCGTCACGACATCCACGCTCGGGTTGTTTGTGTTTCTCATGCCACTCACTATGCATGAAGCCCAATCCGCAACTGGCGTAAGCATGCTTATGTACTGGTATATCGCATTCTTTGTGGTGCCTTGGGTGTACGCCATGTGGTTGTTTGCACAGTCCTTGCACGATTTTTCTTCGACCTCAAAGTGGTCACTCGAGTATGAACAAGACATCGAAGGAAGGCAGGACCGCGTGAGAGCGAAGTGGGAATCGTATGAAGAAGAACGCAGGATTCAACACGAAGATGATGACCGTTTCTGATTTGGAGTAAAATACCCAAATGGCTTTACAAACAGTGAAATGTGGTGTGATTGGTGTGGGTCGAATGGGCACACACCACGCAAGAGTATTCTCAGGGCTTGATGGCGCAGAACTTGTTGGCGTAGTCGACAGCAGCGAAGAACGACGAAATGACGTCGTTGAATCGTGGGGCGGGCAGGGCTGCGCAACAGTCGAAGAACTCGTTGACCTCGGGGTTGAAGCAGTCACCATTGCAACGCCAACCAAGTATCACCTTGAAGTTGCAAAACCGCTTCTTGAACAAGGAATTGCTTGCCTCATTGAAAAACCGCTCGCACCAACTGCAGAAGAAGCTGCTGGACTTTCTGATGCTGCGCATGCAAACAACACGCTCTTGCAAGTTGGACATGTTGTTCGGTATGACCCCGTCATGCAAGCAATTGCCTCCATCGAAAGACTCAACCCTCGCTTCATTGACATGGTTCGCATTAGCCCAATGACATTCCGCTCGACAGATGTCGGTGTCGTCCTTGACATGATGATTCATGACCTTGATTTGCTCACGATGCTTCTTGGGCAAGAACCACTCGACATTCATGCAAACGCAGTAAGCGTGCTTGGCGAAGCAGAAGACATGTGTAACGCGCGGCTTGAATTCCCCTCAGGTAGCGATGGTCAATCATGCACAGCGAACGTGACATCAAGCCGGCTTGCACTGAAAACAGAACGCAAACTGAGAATCATGAGTGAAGACGCGTACATTTCAGCAGACTTCGTCAAACGCTCTGTCACCATCATTCAAAAGAAAGCAAACGAAGCGCAGTTGCTTGACTTAAGAACGCGCCTTGCATCAGGCGAGGATTTATCATCAATTGATTATGTCGACCTCGTTGAAGTTGAAGAAGTTCACGTAGGCGACGCTGACGCGTTGACACTACAAGCAGAAGATTTCCTTGATGCATTGAGAACAGGTCGTAACCCAGACATCGACGCTGAAGCGGGCTCAATGGCAATCCGCACAGCGGAACGAATCATGCGGCAAGCAGTGGACGCCGGAGCAAAAATGGTCTGACCCCTAACTACCAGCCGCCAGTTGGTGGAGTGGGGGCAACTTGCTCAGGAACTGGCATGTGTTCCTTGCGATGCTTGCAGACAAGAAAGAGTTCAGTCGAGATTGCCCTCGATGCTTTTGGCTTGAAGCCCTTTGCAATTTCGAAGCATTCGCCAGCGCGACTCAGAAGTTCAGGATATGCCTCGCCTTCTAATAGTTTCATCACGAGGTGCCCATCTG
>JAKVBR010000134.1 GCA_022447165.1 Phycisphaerales bacterium
CGTATCATTGGTGTATAGCGTAATGCTTATGAGGGATTCATGCGAATCAGTGTAGCAAGGGCTTGTCCGGGATCCTTTTCGCGCATCAGCGATTCACCAACAAGTACGATATGAACGCCATGTCTGCGGAGTTTGTCTAAATCCTCAGGTGTCTTAATACCGGATTCACTGACAACCACAGAGCAATCTTCAACAACATCAATCATCCGCATGGTGTGGTTCAAATCAGTTTCCATTGTTGCTAAATTTCGATTATTGATGCCAAGCAAGTTATATCCTGCGTGAGGGAACTTGGCGTATTGCTGAGCGGTCAACAAGTTACCCATATCGTGCGATTCAACAAGCGCAGTCATGCCAAGTGACTGTGAGAGAATCAGGTAATCAACAAGTTGCCCTTCAGAAAGGGCTTCTGCGATAAAGAGAACCGCATCAGCACCCGCGGCCCTTGATTCCCAAATTTGGTAATCGTCAATGATGAAATCTTTTCGTAACACTGGAAGCGAAACCGCTGCCTTAATCTCTTTGATGAACGCGAGATTTCCACCAAAAAATTCAACATCTGTCAAACAAGAGATAGCGACAGCACCTGCCTTCTCGTACGCTTTAGCAATGGCGACAGGATCAAAATCTTCACGGATGACGCCCGCAGAGGGACTCTTACGTTTGACTTCAGCAATAACGCTTGTGCTGCTCTTTGTATGCCCATTCACGACTGCACCAAAAAAATTGCGCGGCGCAAGCGACGCGTCGATGGTACCTTTAAGTTCATCAAGTGGCACTTCAACTTTTGCTTGCTGGACCTCTTTCCGTTTCGTTTCAATGATTGTGCTGAGTGTTATTACCATAATGAGTTCAACTGCTCAGGGTAGCGGGGGAGCACCTGAAGTGGAAGGCGTATCAATTGATTTCTCTCTTATTGCAGTCACGATTATTGCACTAGTGACGGGAATGCTGTTCGTTTCGCAAGGTCAATGCAAACTTGAACAGCGGGGCTATCTAGAGCCATCGATTACACCAACCCTTTCCCTGATGCTCATTGGTAGCATGTTCGTCCTCGGCGGTATTGGTGGCATCATTGGTCAGCAGCGAGCAGAAGACGGAACACTATTGCAACTTCTTTGGATGTACGGCTTCGCGACAGCAGCGCAATTGCCCGTCATCGTTGCATATGCATTCTTGCGTAAACGAAGCGAGTCGCGACACATTCTTGTAACTTCAGTCGTCACATTTGCTGTGTTTGTACCGCTTGCACATGCTGTCGCAGGATGTTCACATATCATTTTTGTCAATCTTGGAGTTGAGCAAGCAAGCGCTGTCGGGCATTCAACGCTCACTTTTTTCTCTACAGAGCCATTTGGACTGCAGATGATGTTGCTGATTCTACTTGTCACGGTTGGTGCAGCCGTCATCGAAGAAGTGATGTATCGCGGCCTGCTTCTTCCGACAATCGCATCAATCATCGGTGGGCGATCGATGTGGAAAGCATCCATTGCAACAAGCATCATCTTCGCGCTGATGCACATCGGTCCCGCACAACCCTCTGCCATCCTCGGATTATTCATACTTTCACTCGGACTTTGCTACGCTCGGGTAAAATCTGGCAGCGTTCTATCACCCATCATCATTCATGCAATTTTTAACGCAATGAATATCGCTTTTGTTTACAGTATGGACTTATGAGTACACGAGAAGTCATTCTTACAGGCGACACGCCCACCGGCCAGCTCCACTTGGGGCATTATGTCGGTTCAGTCAAGCGGCGTGTTGAGTTACAAGATACCCACGATTGTTTTTTCCTCTTAGCAAACCTGCACGCATACACGACGCGAGCAGACCACCCTAATGAAATTCACACAGACACCCTTGAGATTGTCCGCGACTATCTTGCCATGGGCATCGATCCAGAAAAAGCAGCAATCACGCTGCAATCTGAAGTCCCAGCGATTCTGGAACTCACGTTTCTGTTCGCAATGCTGCTTCCCTTTAACCGCGTCATGCGAAACCCCACTTTGAAAGATGAAATCAAAGTGAAGGGGCTTGGGGATAATTACAGTTTCGGTTTCCCGCTTTATGCAGTTGGTCAAACAGCAGATATCCTTGCGTTCAGAGCACACGCTGTGCCAGTCGGGGAAGATCAAGTCCCACACATCGAACTGACTCGTGAAGTCGCTCGCCGTTTCAACAAACTGTATTGCGGTATTGATGAGAACGTCGAAGACGACGACCCAATCATGGAAGAGCAAGGCGTCTTTCCAATTCCCAAAGCCGATGTTGGAAAAGTTGGCCGGCTCGTCGGTACAGACGGCGTACAAAAAATGAGCAAGTCACTGAACAACGCAATCCTCATTACTGACACGCCTAAGAAAGTGAAAAAGAAACTTGGACAACTGTACACCGGTCGTCAGTCAATGACTGATCCAGGTGATCCAGACAGTGCACTTATGGATTACGTCGACATTTTTATTACTTGCGAAGAACGCAAAGCAGAACTCAAAGGCAAATATGTCAGAGGCGATAACATCGGTGATGGTCACATCAAAGTCGAAGTTGCCGAAGCAATCAGTGAACTGCTTGCACCAATGCAGGAACGCCGGGCGCAATATGAGGGCGACGACGACACCATCATTGACATCATCAAGGAAGGCACAGCAAGAGCCAACGCCAAAACAGAAGAAACACTTGCAATGGCGAAAGAAGCGAGCGGTCTAAAATTCTTCTCAAGAGAACTCGCGTTTACAGGAGCACCAGTATGAGAATCGCTTTTGCACTCTTAGCACTCAGCATCTTTGCTGGTTGTCAAAATCCATCTGGGAATCCTGCGCTTGCTGGTCCAAGTTATCCAATGGAGTTGCACAAACGAAACTGGCTTCCCATTCAAGTCATTCGCGAGCATGAACATATCGACATCATCAACAGTACCGCCCAAGGGTTTGAATCACCAGTACTTTGGATTAATCAACGGTACTCAGTGCAAATCCCATCAATTTTTGCAGGACAAACTTTGCGAGTCAATTTATGGTCTCTCAGAGATGTTTATGGTGAACAAATGAATGCGGGTGGCATTTGGCGAACGGGTGAACCAACACCAGTCGTCATTGCGGAGTTACAAGTTTCGGAGGATGAACCGCTCATCGGGCTCATCGTTATTGGCGAGGATTAATCATGTCAGTGAACATGGAGCCGGCCGAACTTAGCGACCCTTCGCACGACGATATCATCGAGTTTGCGCAGCAAGTTAAAACAGATGAGCGGATTACCTCAATCGTTCCAAAGTTTGATGTGCCCTTTTTTCAAGCAGGGCTTGCGGGTTACAGCGACGGTGCGATGCGATTAATCGCAAGGCGGAATGGTTGTCCATACTGCATTACAGAAGCGTTACTTGATGTCACACTCATTAATGGCGGGAAGGGTCGAAGGCGGGAAGATCCAGACTTGCTCGCTGAGGAATGTGGCACTGGCGAAGTCGATGAGAACAGGGCTGCAGGGCTTGATGATCATCCGATTGCAGGACAAGTGATGGGTACTTCTCCAGAAACAATGGGGCAAGGCGCTTCGATTCTTGTCGATCTCGGTTGCGACGTCATCGATGTGAATCTTGCGTGCCCTGTGAAGAAGATTAAGAAACGAAAGAGAGGCGGCCACTTTTTAATCGCGCCAGATGAAGCAATCGATGTGCTTGCAGCAGTTCGCCAATCAGTTCCCGCCGAGATGCCAACAACGGTCAAACTGAGAAGGGGATTTGATGACACCGACGAAGCCGAAGCGAACTTTTACAAAATCTTCGATGCCGTCTATGAACTTGGTTACAGCTGGGCGACAGTACACGCGCGTTCTGTCGAACAGAAATACAACGGGCCATCTCGCTGGGCATTTTTGAAATCGCTGGTTGAAAAAAGACCAGATGCACTCATCTTTGGAAGTGGTGACATCTGGAATGCGCCAGACATTTTCCGGATGATGAAAGAAACAGGCGTTCATGGTGTGAGCGTCGCGCGTGGCTGTATCGGAAATCCATGGATTTTCCAACAAGCACGAGATTTAATGGCAGGCAAAGAGCCAAAATCGCCAACGCTTGAACAACAGCGAGATGTGCTACTTCAACATTTTGAATTGTGCATGCAACTCCACGGTGAGAAGAAAGCATCTCGGCTCATGCGAAAGTTTGGCATCCGATTTTCTCAACATCACCCAGAGTCAGAATCAGTTCGATTGAAGTTTATACAAGTCCGTTCACTTGACGAATGGAAAATGGTTATTGATGCTCATTACGCTCAATAAATGCTGCGCGCTCTTCTTCACTACACAATCCAAGCATCGCCTTCAGTGAACTTTTGTTGAGTTCATGAATTTCTGCTGAGGCAATCAACAACTTGTTTTTAATTTGGTTTTCTTGTGAAGAAACAAAACCGCATCCATTAGACCACGGGTCGAAGTGATGTGACCGGCGAGCGTTCCGTACTTCTGCCAAGACAGCATTATTCTGGTTTCGATGTAAGGTCTCCCAGACAAGGTACTGCTGTTGAATCGTGTCAATTTTCGTTTGGTCATCCAAGTTCACAATAGCCCATGCATAAAACTGATGAATATCATCCCCGCTATCAAGTTGGGGGTACATTGAAAGTTGCCAGTGGTCTTGGTAATCGATGATGATGTCTTCAAACGTAGCCCACCGCTTCATCACTTTACTTTCACATTCTTTACAAAGTTGGGCATTGCCCTCTGCTCTTGCAATGAACGCTTG
>JAKVBR010000135.1 GCA_022447165.1 Phycisphaerales bacterium
GTCGAATGAGTCGTCATTAACGATAGAAGATGCATCCGCTGGCGGAGGCTTTCTTCTTCCTCTCCGTCTTGAGCGAGACCGTTTCTTTTCACTGCCTTTTTCATCAACATTTTCTTGATGTGCGCTGTCTAGTTTGATAAGTTCTTTGATCGTTGGCGGGTCGGCAAACTCTAGTTTCTGAATTTCTAAATCAGCGCCATGATGGTCGTACGCATAGAACACCACTCGATCGACTGGGACAGAGTCACTGACTCTAACCACGATCCGCTTGTTGTTCATTGATTCATACCGATCAAGTTCTTTGCGTTTGCTCGATAGCAAAACAGTTGCTACTTGCGGCGAACACGTCATTTCGACTTTCTTTACTTTTGTATGACTTAACAGCCAACCCGCATGCCTTGTTGCGTCAGATGCAACAACATCATTAGATTTTACGAAGCCCGTCCCACTGCAGGAATGACACGTGTAGTAGTTACTGTCAAGTACGCTTGGTCGTATACGCTGCCGCGTCATTTGCAATAGACCAAAACGGCTCAGTGGGAGAACTGATGTTTTTGCTCTGTCTCGTTTTAAGAGTAGTTTAAAACGATCTTGAACTTTTCTTCGATTTGAAGCTAGCCCCATATCAATCAAGTCGTTGATCACTATGCCACCTAAGTCACGGAGTCGTAACTGCCTGCAGATTTCATCTGCGGCTTCTAAGTTTGTATTGAGGGCATTTGCTTCACTGTTCTTAGCATCTCGGGATTTGCCAGAGTTCACATCAATTGCAACTAGTGCCTCTGTTTGATCAATAACCAATCGCCCACCACTCTTTAGGTGCACCTCTCTTGAATGCAGTTCCTCAATTTGCGTTTCGATTCCAAACGTATGAAAAATTGGGGAGTCATTTCTATATCGAACAACTGTACGTGAAGATCGGGGAGATGCTATTTTTAAGAAGTTTGTAATTCGTTCAAAGGCAGAAGCAGAATCTACAATAATCTCATTAATTGTAGGACGCAGTACATCTCGAACTGTACGGATTAACAAATCAGACTCGTTGTATAAAGTGCAAGGGGCGCCAACACTGTTGATCCGCTTGTCGATCATAGACCAAAGCCGCATGAGATACGCAATATCACGATTTACTTCGGCTTTACTCTTGCCTACGCCTGCAGTTCGAAGGATGAACCCAAAACCCTCTGGAAGTTGAATTGAATCAAGAATCTTTCGCATTTTTTTACGTTGTTCTTCATCTTCAATCTTTCTTGAAACTCCAACCCTGTCCATATAGGGCATCATGACAGTCAGACGGCCAGGAATTGATAGGTAACTCGTAAGTGTTGGACCTTTCGTTCCAATACCTTCTTTGAGCACTTGCACCAGAACTTCATCGCCACGCTTAAAGCAATTTTGCATAGGTGGACGATGGTGCTTGGCAATTTTTTTGCCAACCCGCTCGCTCTTTTTATCGCCGGGGAAATATTTTGGATGCACATCTGTAATATGCAAAAAACCTCGTTGATCAGCGCCATAATCAATAAATGCTGCTTGAATGGCAGATTCAACATTGGTAACTCGACCTTTGTAGATGTTGCCAACACCAGTACTTTCTTTTTGGCGTTCGCAATACAAATCCTCTAGTATCCCATCTTCTAAAATTGCAATACGTGTTTCAATATTTGGCTCATCATTGACAATCATCACTTCGTGAGGTTGTTTTGAAGAACGCTTCTTTTTAACTGGCACGTTGGTACCACCCTTTCGCAAAAGCGATATCCAAACACATCTAACAAGCAGGCGTTCGCCTTTAAGCTGTTAGGGTGCAGCAAATTGGCTGCATCTGTATTTGGCTGAATCGCAAAATCGCATGTGCGTGCTCTTACGATTCTATATTTCTAAAACCTAAGACGTTTATTCAGCGGACCAACCGCGTAATGCCTCAGGCACAATTTCGTTCAATTCCTTTCGAAGCGTCGACAATATTCGACGGTCCGAATCGAGTGACCCTATCTTTCGAGCCAGTCGTTCACAATCTTGAACATTAACCTTTCTGATAACCTGCTTTACTGCAGGTATTTGCGATGGAACCATCGACAAATGTCGTAATCCAAGACCTATGAGAAGCATAGTATATATCGGATCGCCTGCAATCTCACCACAAATACTAGTTTCTATTTTCCCTCTTCTAGCGGCTCTAATCACCGATTTCATTAATTTTACTACCGCTGGGTTTGCTGCTGAATACAAACTAGCAACGCGTTCATTTCCTCTATCAACGGCTACGGTGTATTGAATTAGGTCATTTGTGCCAATTGAGAAAAAGTCGACCTCTCGAGTGAATGTTGCAGCCATGAGTGCTGCGCTTGGTACTTCTACCATCATTCCAACCTCAATGTCAGTCGCAATTGAAGGGTCTTGAACCTCATAATCATTAATAACATCTTTGAATATGAGTTTAGCTTGCCGCAACTCATTCATAGAAGTAATGAGTGGGAACATCACTCTAAGTGGACCATGAGTAGAGGCCCTAACGATGGCTCTCAGTTGTGTTCTGAAAAGTTGTTGGTTTTGAAGACAATATCGTATTGAACGTAATCCTAAGAAGGGATTGCGCTCTGGCTCCATTGCTTGTGCTTGAGTATATTTATCAGCACCTAAGTCTAAAGTTCTCAGCGTGAGCTTACTGCCTTCGCAAAGATTAATTGCTTTGACATACTCTGCATAGAGTTCATCTTCAGTTGGAGTACTACTACTCGTTAAATATTGAAATTCAGTTCGATAAAGACCTACGCCTTCACCCCCGTGCTCTTTAATATGCGGGATCTCGTGTGAAAATTCGATGTTTCCGTAAAGATGTATCTGAACTCCATCTTGAGTGATTGATTCTTCCCTGGCTACTTGTTTTGTTTGCGCCTTAAACGATTCAATTGCTTCGATACTTTGCTGAACTTTCGCAATTGTTTCATCATCTGGATTGATGATGACATTACCTGTTTTGCCATCTAAAATGAGCAAGTCGCCATCACTTACTTCTTCAGCAACTGATTTACAGCCCACAACAACGGGTACGCCGATTGCTGCAGCCACAATAGAACTGTGGTCCGTGCGTCCGCCAATATCCGTTGCAACGCCAAGGACTTTCTCATGGTGCAATGAAGCAACATCTGCTGGTGTCATTTGGTGACAAATCACAACTACAGGCTCAGTTGCGGAGTCAAGTCGATCTTCGGTTCCCCCAGTTAACTGATTTAGAATACGACGCTCTAAATCAAATACATCTGTTGCCTTCTCTCTAAAAATCTGAGAGTCCATGGAACGGAATCTGTCGGCTAGTTCTCCAAATGCTTCAACAACTGCAAAAGCTGCATTGACTCCTTCCATTTCGATTCTGCTCCGGATTGGATCAATCAAAGTTTCGTCTTGAAGAAGACCTAAATGAAACTCAAAAATCTTAGCGGGTTCTTCACCAAGCGTAGTGGCAATTTTTTGCTTGTCGTTTTCTAGATTAACTCTTGCACGATTCACTGCTGTGTCAAATCGATTGAGTTCAATCGGGATCTGTTCCTTTGCAAGAATTAAAAATGGAACTCGATGAAGTGACTTTTCGAGAACCAATGCCCTGCCTATGGTGACACCTGGACTTACTGGAATGCCTTGCAATAATTTCATGAACTACCGTTCTTTATACCCACACGTAAATGTAGAACGTATGCCTATTATACCGACGGAACATTTCTTCCTGTCCAAAGGAAGGTCGAGAATCGTTTAATGTCGACTCCAATCATCAGTAAAGCGGGTAATAGCAACAAGATAAGGACCGTTGCACTTATCAAGCCAAATGATATCGCAATTGCCATAGGAATCAAAAACTTGGCCTGCATGGATTGCTCAAGCATCAATGGCGTTAATCCTAAAACCGTTGTGACTGTTGTTAAGAATATGGGCCTCAACCGAGCCGCTCCTGCCTCAAGGAGGGCCTCGTAAGTAGCCATCCCATCCCCTCGCCTAGAGTTATAAAACTCAACAAGAATCAGGGAGTCGTTTACGACAACGCCACTGAGTGCCACGAATCCAATCAAACTTAAGAATGAAATGTTAATGCCTGCTACATAGTGACCCCAAATCACACCAATGAGTGCAAATGGAATGCCTAACATGACAATCAAGGGTTGAGCATATGAGCCAAACAACCAAGCGAGAATGACATAAATCATGAGGCACGCGGCAGCAAAGCCCAATGGAAGTGATTCAAACGCTTGCATTTGCTGTTCTTGTCTGCCTCCTGACGCAAAATCGACTTCAGGAAATGCTTCTTTCCATTTTTGAAAAGGAAACTGTGCATACACTGCTTCTGGGCTAACTGATTCAACACAGTCAGCAGTAATAACAAGCGTTCGCTCTCTGTTGTTTCTTGAAATTGTTGAAAAACCACGTTGCTCAGAGATAGAAGCAACTTCAACAAGAGGGATGCTTAAACCTGCTGGAGAGATAATCCACATGTGTTCTAGCGCACCTAAGCTTCGTTGTAATTGGTCTCCCATTTTAACTCTTACATCAACCTCTTCACCTGATTGAGCAAACACATGAGCATCCAGACCATATACAGCCCCTCTAACCTGAGTTGCAACGTTCGATTGGTTGAGCCCAATACTCGTAGCACCATCCCTGACTTCAATCAGCAACTCTCGCTGGCCAGCGGATGCGTCATCTGCAATGTCATT
>JAKVBR010000136.1 GCA_022447165.1 Phycisphaerales bacterium
CTGCAACATGGCATCAACCGCCCAAAGAAGTTGTTCGTTCTTAAACGGTACCGTTTAACACTTGATCTTTTAAATCGACAACAGTTGTCCAGTTGAAATCGCTTAAGAGCCGGCCCCACCGATCGTCACACTTATCGATGTTGAGGTAATGCCTAAATGTGTATTGCTTGCCCATGCCCTGGACTCGTGGTTGTCCTGCATCAATCTCCCAAGGGTGAATGTAGAAGACATATGGCTGTTTCTTCTTGAGGATTTTGCTAACGCCTGCTTTAAACAAGGTGTACGGGAATAGCCGGAAGTATCCTCCGCCTGCCCACGGAACACCTTTGCCTAACACGTGCAGGCAAGACACACAAACTTCATGGAAACCTTCGCGAATTTCTTGCACAACTTCATTTGGTTGTAATCCTGAGAGTTTTCCATACCGGTCATGTGCAATTGTGGGGAAGGATGAAGAGTCATAGGTGTACCCTTCATCTTGAAGTATGTCGATGGCTTCATCAGTAATCGAGAAACAAGGCGCTCTATACCCAACTACTTGGTGGCCCGTTAAATCTTCAAGCAGTGATTTTGTGTCACGAATGTCCTTACGGAACCGGTCGGAGGAAATCTCATAAATGAGTTCGTGGTTGTATCCGTGGCTCGCGATTTCATGCCCAGCATTTGCAATGTCTTTGACAATGTCAGGATGTCTCTCAGCAATCCACCCAAGAATAAAACATGTGCACTTCACATTGTGCATATCCATGAGTTCAAGCATGCGTGTGACGTTGCCCTCAACACGTCTTTCATGTGTTTCCCAGAGAGACGGATCGATGCCAAGGTTTTGCACTTGGAACCAATCTTCAACATCGATAGACATTGCAGCAGGCGTTGTATTGTTTGCTGGCATCAGAGCATCTTATGTCCAACGCGGCGAAGCGCTTTGACATCCTTTGGAGTTGGGAACGAAAAGTATTTGGCCTCTGACATATCAAGCGTTTGTTTTGATGCAAACTTAGTGTCAAAATCAGAAAGCACATCAATCATGAGTCGGGCGCCTTCTTGCTTTGTCCCAATAATGACACGGTTGAGCGTGTCTTTTTCGCGAAGTGGAAATGCCTTTGTCGAAATGATTCCGCCTGCATCTAACTGCTCAGCCATCTCATGAATGGTGATTGTTGCATGTTCTTCTTGGTGGAGGAGTTGCCAGAAATTTGGCATCATGCCTCGATAGATTGGAAGTCGTCCACTATGAATGTTGACGCACGCTTTAGAAGGTGCATTCAAGATTTCTTCTTTGAATACTTCGGGTGCTGCAACTGATGCGATGACTTCAGGGTTTAATCGTTTAATCTCTTCGATATAACTTGCGTCGTTGACAGAGTGCGTATCAATGACGTTGATTCCCGCTTCCTGAGCAATGGTCTTGATTGAACGCCCTTTGAGTTTGGTCCAGACGAACCTGCATCCAAGACGGACAAAGTCGATTGGTCCATAAAATTTATACATCCGCCACGCGGTTTTCCATATCGGCTCGTGAAATGCGTCTACGACGGTGATTCCGATAACATCGATCTCATCTTTTGGATACTCCTTAAAAAAGACGTCAAAGAATTGAATGACGTACAAAGGATCATCTTCTGTGACGAATAAAACCTTCGTTGCTGGATTGCTGGCATCTTTTTCTGAACTCATAGGGCGTTTTTTCTGTATAGAAGACAATCATCGACAGATAGAGAGGTCAACATCATACGTTTGTGGATTTGATTGTGTTTCGTCAATTGCATGAATAATCCGATAGTAAGCCATACCAATGGACTCAAGAGAGAACAACCAATTGCATTCAACAAGCGAACAAACTGACGCCATGGAAAGTGCCCCGCCTCAGCGGAAATCAGTGTGGTCAATGAAAGACCGCATTGTGAGATTGCTATGGGGAACGCTAGGGCGTTTGGTCTGGGCGTGTTGTCCTTGCCTTCGCATCACCTGCTTAAGGGCTTTTGGCGGCAAAGTTGGAACAGGTTGCAAGATTGCATCGTCAGTTGAAATCACAGTGCCGTGGCATATCACGATGGGCGACAACTGCCACATTGCAGAACATGTCATTCTGTACTCACTCGGGTCGATTACTTTAGGAAACAATGTCCGAATTGACACAAGAGCCCACTTGTGTGCGGGTTCTCATGACATGCGAGACACAATGTTCCCGCTGACCCGTCCCCCGATTTCGATTGGCGATGACTCATTCATAGGCATTGACGCTTACATCGGTCCAAATGTTTCACTTGGTAAGGGAACTTGCGTACACCCGAGGGCAAGTGTGTATAAAAGTTATGGGGATGACATCGAACTGCAAGGCAATCCAGCGAGGCCGATGTCATGAAGCAATTCAAGAAACTACTTTGGAATACAGTCGGGAAAACGCTGTTCCGTCTAACACCCCACAACGCGTACCGTTACCGAACGACACTGCTGAAGTTGTTTGGCATGAAATGCGGCAAAAGAGTTCGCTTCAGAAGAAATGTGTCTATTGATAAACCGTGGAACATTACCGCTGGCGATTTGGCAATCTTTGGTGATTGCGCAATTGTGAATGCAAGCGCGCCTATTCGAATCGGGAAGCGGTGCGTCGTGAGTCAGTATGCCATGCTTATGACAAAGCAGGGTGACTGCAATTTAAGGGGTAGTACAAACATTGTGCGCTCGATTCACATTGAAGATGACAGTTGGGTTGCTGCCGATACGTTGGTATTGCCGGGCTCGCACATTGAAAAAGGCGTCGTTGTTGGAGCGCGTTCTCTAGTTGATGGCACGCTCCCGAGTTGGAGCATTTGCATGGGCGAACCCGCAGCAAAAAGAACCGAACGAGTGCTACACGGAATGGCATAATGTCAAATATTGAAATCATCATCCCAACAAAAGACGAAGCGAAAAATTTGCCATATGCACTCGCAAGCGTTATGGAGTGGGCAGACAGGGTTTGGGTCGTTGATTCTGAATCATCAGATGATACGCGTGCTATTGCAGAGGATGCAGGCGCTACTGTCGTCGTGCAACCATGGCTTGGGCATGCAAAACAGAAAAATTGGGCGATTCAAAATTTAGACATCAAGGCAGATTGGGTGTTCATTCTTGATGCTGATGAAGCAATACTTCCAGAACTCAGAGATGAACTTCTTGCAATTGCATCAAGGCCTCTTGAGACAGTTGAGGAGTCAGCATTTAACATTAATCGTTACTTCATCTTTCTTGGCAAGCGCATTCGTCATTGCGGTTACTACCCAAGTTGGAATGTGCGATTTTTTAAACTTGGCAAAGCGCTCTACGAAGAACGCGAAGTGCATGAACACATGGTAGTTGATGGGAATACTGGGACATTAAAAGGCCACATGGAACATTATGACCGACGCGGACTAGAAGTGTACATGGCTAAACACAATCGCTACTCGACGCTTGAAGCAAAAGAAATTCTGATGCAGTTAGAAAAGAAAGATGAGACGATTGACGCTTCACTTTGGGGGACAGCACAACAGCGTAGACGTTGGATGAAACAACACATTTATCCGAAACTTCCTGCGAAATGGCTTTGCCGTTTTTTCTGGATGTACATTCTGCGTTTAGGATTTCTAGATGGCCTTACTGGGCTTAGATTCTGTCTGTTTATCTCTAGTTATGAATTGTTAATATCACTCAAAATGATTGAACTTAAACAAGAGGGTGAAATGCATGGCAGTTAAGGATAGACATAGAAGTCCATACTCATTTTCCGAAAAAGTAAAACGTATGGCTTGGGCGTGTGTTCAAGCAACACTCTTTCGCTATTCATTTCACACGTGGAATGGATTTCGCATTTCGCTTCTCAATATGTTTGGAGCAACAATCCAACTATCATGTATCGTGAGACGAACTGTGCGAGTTGAATGCCCATGGAATTTAACGATGGGTCACAACGCATGCTTAGGTGATTCCGTTACTGCATATTGCCTCGGTGAAGTGACAATTGCCGACCGTGTTTCAGTTTCTCAAGGTGCCCACTTGTGCGCGGGAACGCACGACTACACCTGTGAAACGATGCCGCTCTTGCGTCTTCCCATTACGATTGAGAATGATGTATGGATTGCCGCTGATGCTTTTGTTGGTCCAGGCGTGACGGTTGGGGAAGGCGCAATTCTCGGAGCGCGTGGTGTGGCGATGAAAGACCTTGATGCAATGACGATTTATGCGGGTAATCCCGCAAAATCTGTTAAAGCAAGGCCACCGATTAAGACAAAAAACGATTGATAAATCACCCTCTTTTTGATGCCATGCTTACGAACTTTGCGTATCCTTTGTGTATGCAAAAAAGATTTGTAAAGAGACCTCAACTTGGTTTCACCATAATTGAACTCCTCGTCGTGATTGCCATTATTGTGCTGCTCGTCTCAATATTGATTCCAGCAATGGGCAAAGCGATTCGTACGGCTCGTTCTACTGAAGATAAAACTCAAGCCAAGGGTATCTACACTGCAATGGTGTTGTACGCCTCATCTAACAACGATAAGTTGCCAAGACCAAGTTTTATCAGAGATAACTTTGACCCAGATATTACAGATGACACAACGGGCAATTTGATGTCCGTCATGATTGGCCGTGATTATTTTACGCCGGATTATTGCATTAGCCCGGTTGAAACAAACCCAAACATCACTGACATTGATGAGTTTGGAGTTGTGTAC
>JAKVBR010000137.1 GCA_022447165.1 Phycisphaerales bacterium
TAACTGATTTTTTAATCTCAGCAGGTGTAATCTCAATTAAATCTAACTCAGCCAGTTCTCCAGCAAGAAGGATGACACCTCGAGCGTAGCCTAGGATGGTTGCAGTAGACACTCTGTCTTTATGAGTAAACACAGTTTCGACAGCGATGATGTCTGGATTTACATCTTGAATGACTTCTGTGATGTTTTCAAACAAAGTTTTCAGGCGACTTGGAGTGCTTTCGCCTTGCTTAAGTTTTATAGCGCCAGCTTCAATGGGTTTCGGGGTAGGGGAAGGTAAGGTGAACTCAACGCAACCATACCCAGCAATTCGAAGTCCAGGGTCAATTCCAAGAATGCGCATTAACTTAGCGTGTCACTTTCAATTAGCCCGTCACTTAATCGAACAACTCGCTGGCAACGACTGCCGACATAATCATCATGCGTAACAAGTAAGGTAGTTAGCCCGTCATCATGCAGTTCGTCAAACAGCGTAAGAACTTCCGAACTTGTTTTTGAATCGAGATTTCCTGTTGGTTCATCAGCAAGCAAGATTGAGGGAGCAGTGACAAGAGCTCTTGCGATAGCTGCTCTTTGTTGCTGTCCACCCGATAGTTCATTTGGCCTGTGCCCAAGGCGGTCTTCTAAACCAACTTTAACGAGCAATTGTTCCGCTCTTTCAGCACGCTCATTTGGGTGTACATTTTGATAAAAGAGGGGGACCTCGACATTTTCAGCGATGGTAAGTTGAGGGATGAGGTTGAATGATTGGAAAATGAAACCAATGTGTGTCCCTCTTACTTTAGAAAGTGCTTCGTCATCAAGCAATGAGACATCGATTCCGCCAAGGGTGTAACTTCCCTCAGTGGGCTGGTCTAAGCATCCAAGCACATTCATCAGAGTACTCTTTCCAGAACCCGATGAACCCATGATTGCAAGCGATTGGCCACTCGGGACAGTCAGGTCGATACCAGCGAGTGCTGCAACTAGAACAGAGCCATCTGGCTTGTAATAGATCCGTTTAATTCCATCAAGTTTTACAACTGATTCATCTGAAGGCATATGGATACATCGTACGCTCTGCTTTACACTTCGGGTATGTCCTTTGAGATATTTGATTCCTTATCTTCAACTTCGAACGTCATTCCTGTCGTTCGGAGAATGATGGCTGACCACCTCAGTCCGGTGCTCGCGTACAGACGATTGGTCTCATCCGATGACCGGACCGCACCAAGTTTTCTGTTTGAGTCAGTTGAAAATGGAACCGAAGTTGGCCGCTTCTCATTTATTGGCGCAAGCCCAGCAATTGAGTTGATTGCACGAGGGCAGCAAGTTGTCGTACGTAACCACGAGGAAGGAAGCGAAGAGGTCATTGATTGCACTAATCCACTAGAGAAGTTGCGAGAACTCTCAACTGAGTGGCATGTTTCAAAACCCATTGGATGCGAAGATTTGCCCTTGCCGGGCTTTCTCGGAGGATGGGTTGGTTACGCTGGTTACGACAGCGTTCGTTACGCAGAGCCAGATGCGATGCCATTCTCAGATGCTCCAGAAGACGATCGGCAACTGCCGGATGTCCACTTTGCGTTATACAAATCGGTCGTTGTTTTTGATCATGTTGCGAAGGTCGTCCACGCGGTGCATCATGCAATGCCAAATGGGTGCGCAGATAGCGCTTGGGAAAAAGCAAATGGGGAACTCGATGCACTCGTTGCCAAATTGCAGGCAGAGGCCCAGAACATACCAGTAGGCACGATTTCAATGGACTTATCTGCGACACCTCCTTTGCCTGCTCAGTCAAACATGACGCAGGATGAGTTTGAAAATGCTGTAAGTACTTGCATAGATTACATCGCTGCAGGCGATGCATTTCAAATTGTCATTTCGCAACGATTCGAACATCAAACAACAGTAGACCCATTTGAAGTTTATCGTGCACTTAGAGTGGTCAATCCGAGTCCCTACATGATTTACTTGCAAACGCAGGATTGTATTCTTGCTGCATCGAGTCCAGAAATTCTATGTAGAGTGCAAGACGGAGTTGTCACAAACAGACCGCTTGCAGGTACTCGGCGACGTGGCGAAACTGCAGAAGAAGACATCGCTCTAGAACATGAGTTAAAAGAAGATGAAAAAGAGTGCGCTGAACATGTCATGCTTGTAGACCTTGGTCGTAACGATTTAGGAACAGTGTGTGAACTAGGTTCAATCAATATCGATAGTGTGATGGATGTCGAGCGGTACAGTCACGTCATGCATCTCAGTTCAACGGTTTCAGGAACACTGTCATCAGATAAGGACCATTGGGATGCACTTTCTGCAACGCTTCCAGTGGGGACTGTAAGTGGCGCGCCAAAGATACGCGCTATGCAAATCATTGACGAAATTGAACCCACAATGCGAGGACCGTATGCAGGCGGGATTGGAATGATTGGTTTTTCGGGCGATATGGATATCGCAATCGCGTTACGGACAATGGTCATTCCAACTTCACTCAAAGAGGGTGATGCTTGGCGAGTCGATATCCAAGCGGGTGCAGGCGTTGTCCTAGATTCTGATCCAACTTCTGAATGGCAAGAAACAGTCAATAAAGCCGCTGCTCTTGGCAGGGCAATTCAACTTGCAGAGTCAGCATTTTGTGCTGATTAACTGAATACAGGTACACTATTCACATCATGACGATGCCAAATTGGCAAACAAAGCGATTTGCTATCTACTTGTTGATTGCAGTCGTAATTCTTCCAGTCCTTTTTGTGTTTGTCATTACTCGTTCATCAGTGCTCTGTTTGATTGCTGAAGGAGTGCTCGAAACCGAGTTGGGTAGAAATGTTGAAGTCCAGAACGCAAGGTGGGATTTTTCTGGTGTACTTACTCTCGGACAAATCGTGGTTAGAGCAGATGGATTAGAGGGCGAACCCTCAGAGTTGCTAACTTTTAAGAATACAACGTTAGCGTTTGAATCACCTGTGCCAATCGTCAATCAAACTTGTGAAGCAATCACTATTGAAGATGTTACCGTTAGAGTTGCTGAATCGAGCAAAACTGCTGGCAAGTTTAACTTTTCTAAAGATAGTTCAAGCCCCTCACAGGTAGATGCTGGCGAAGCAGGTTCATACTCAGAGTCAACTTCGGACCCAATATCAATACAGCGAGCATTTGAGATGCCCGAGATTGAGATTAAATCTATTCAAGTTGAAACGGGGACGATGGATGGCGCATTGTTTGAACTTCACGGCCAAAAGACATTCTTGTTAGAAGAGTATGTCGATGTAGAACAATCATTGACATTCAATCTGGTTGAGTTAGAAGACAAGTTCCCAATCAGTGCTGTTTTTGATAAGCAAGCTTCTAGTGTTTCAGCCACATTAAGTAACATCAATCTTCAGCACGGCATTATTCAGTTGCTACCACGTTCTGCAAGGACCTGGAGCGAAGAAACTTCACTCAGTGGTTCGATTGATACGCTAAATCTTTCTTGGTCAAAAGGAAGTGGGTTTGCTGTCGAGGCCGATGTGCAAAACATTCAATTTATGCTTCCAGCAGAGCATGGTGTGCAATGGGTCAGTTACAAGGATTCGCAAATGACTCGGCTACATGGTGACATGCTTTTAGATGTCGCCGATGGAACCATTCGATTTGACGGTACTTCACTGACACTAAGCGACATCCACGGCTTCTTGAACACGCCGGATTCATCTGATGAATCACAACAGATTCAATTCACTTCATCCATTAAGATTTTTGACATCCCATCAATTGGTTCGACTGAGGGTAGCGAGTGGATGGGTGAGATGCTTAAGATTGCACCTTTCACTGCACAGTTCAATATTGAGAGTTTTCGTTCAAACGAAACAGATTCTGGGGAAGTTGAACTCCCGCTCCAAGCGGCGCATATGTTAAAGATTTTTCAATTGAAAGACTGGACAGTGAATGCCAGAGTCAATGTTAAGAGGCCAGCAGTTGGCGAAGATGTTTCGATGAGCGGTGATATGCACATCAAGGGTGCTTCTGGTGTGTATGAATATTTTCCATACCCACTTAAAGACGTAAACTCAATCATTTCGTTTCAAAACGAAGAGATTGAAATTGTGAGTTTGAAGGCCGATGGAAATGAACAGTCAACTGTATCGATTGTAGGAACAGTAGATGCTTCTCATGATGAGTTGGTTGTTGACTTGGATTTGATGGTTTCTGATGCACCACTTGATAGCGCATTAGAGAACTCGCTATCCAAAGAGTTAGCGTCAGTAATGAGGCACTTGCTAGATGCTGATGTGTTTGAAGAAGTAAAACTCCGCAACGAAAATGCATACCAATCTTTCGAACTAGGAGGGACAATTAATCTTGATTTGCATTTGCATCATGATGGCTCAAAACGAAATGGTGTTGCGATTATCGGGGATGTTAACTTTGACGAAGTGGGCATTATTCACGAGTCATTTCCTTTTCCTGTAACGCTGAAGGATGGAGAAGTACGTGTTGACGAAGAAGGTGTTTGGATCGACGAGATAAACCAGATTCAGTTTGTGGGTCCTGGTAAAGGAGTCGGTACACTTCTTGGAGAGATACGCTTTAAAGATGACGGTGGCGCAATTCCAAACATTCAACTTTCTCTACACAATGAGAAGGTAACGCCTGAACTCATTGAGTCA
>JAKVBR010000138.1 GCA_022447165.1 Phycisphaerales bacterium
GCACCATGACTCGCTGCAACCGAGCATCGAGTTGAAGGAGACGCTTCTGTCTTGCTTGAAACCGAGCATGTGGACGACATGCAGTGAGCCGCTCTGACTGCGAGAGCACATGTTGCTTGCACTCCATAATCCATGCTCGCATGTGCTGTAGAAGAATGCCACCTTTTGATGCAATAGCAGTTGTTTGGTGCTTCAAAAATTGCCTCATCGACTGTTTCATTCTTGCATCGAGTTGATGAATCATGTGAAGTAATTCTTCACTATCTGGAATCAGTGCCATCACCGCTTGCGTCGGCGTTGATGCTCTGACATCTGCGACGAGTTCGATGATTGTCGTATCTGATTCATGCCCGATGGCAGCAACGATTGGAACTGACGCCTTATACGTCGCTTCAGCAACAGCAGCATCATTGAATGCCCACAAATCTTCCATTGCTCCTCCGCCGCGCGTCACGATGATTGCATCTATTCCATCTCGGTTTGCAATCGAAGATAACTTGTTGATTGCTTTCGCTACAGCAGGTGCTGAAGCATCTCCCTGAACAGGGACATTCACAATCAAGAGTTCAACAGATGGACAACGCTGGTTAGCAGTTGCAATAACATCCTGAACTGCAGCCGATGTAGCGCTCGTGACGACTGCGATTTTTTGAGGGTATGCTGGCAAGGCCAGTTTATGAGCAACATCAAAGTACCCCTTGCCCCGCAGTAATTTGACAAGTGCTTCAAACTCCCTCTGCAACTTTCCTTTTTCATCTTGAAAGAGTTTCAACGAATCGACATAAAGTTGCGTCTTGCCGAACTTGCCATAGTGCCCAATCGTCCCCTTTACGTTAACGACGTCGCCCTGCTTTGGTTGCCAGCCAGTCCTCGTGACGCTTGCTGTTTTAGACGACCACATCGCACAGTCAATTTTTGCATCTTCATCGACCAACGAGAAATACCAATGCTTTCCAAGTTTTGGGCCATTGATTTGCCCAATGACTTCAACTCGCCCAATTCGCGACTGGAGCAACTGGTCAATCTGAGCGCTTAATGCTCCAACACTGAGTGGTTTCTCATCTTGTTGCGTATTTTCGATGTCAAGGAAGAGGTCGTTCACTTCTTCGATGGTATCCTGCACACGAACGAATATGCAAGAAACTGACGATATTTTGACATTAAGAATTCAAATTGCTTCCATGGGTTCACTTTCAAAGGAGCAAATCAGTGCTTTGCAATCACTTGACATCTTCACTGTCGCGGACCTCATCAAGCACCTTCCTTACAGATATGAAACGCATCGATCGTGTCGTTCAATTGATGAAGCGAAGTCACAGTTCAACGAAAACACGGCAACGCCAGATATTGTCTCGATAGAGGGCGTCGTTGCTGAGATTAAACCAAGTCACAGATATTCAAAAACGAGAAAAGTCGAAATCACGCTAGAAGACGACTCAGATGCGTTGACGTTGAATTGGTTTAACCAGCCCTGGATTGCTAAAAAGTTCCACCCAGATGACCGCATCCGCGTGATGGGAAAGTTGTCCATGCATAAAGATACTATTCAAATGAACAACCCGAAGTGGGAACCAGTTGATGACAATGAAGTTACAACCTCTTCGGATGATGGCGAGCTCCGCCCTGTCTATCCGTCCTCTGACGGCATTTCCTCATCTCAAATCGCAACGCTCATTCAATCCGTGCTGACTGAAGCCCTCAGTGAAATCGAAGATCACTTTTCCGAAGATGAGTTAAAGCGTTTAGAGATGCCAACACTCAGTCACGCCTACGAATTGTGCCACTCACCAAAGCACGAAGATGAAGTCAGCAGAGGCAGAAGACGAATCGCCTTCGACGAACTTTTCCTCCTTCAGTTAGGCGTCATGCTCAAAAGGCATCAGCGCCGTGAAACACTCGCCTCACCTGCACTTCGCTGGGATGATGAAGTAAGAGAACGAATTGCCGCACGCATTCATTTTGAACTCACGGAAGACCAAGTTAAAGTCATCGAAGAAATTGCAACCGACGTCACATCAACCATTCCAATGAACCGCTTACTTCAAGGTGACGTCGGCTCTGGCAAAACAGTTGTCGCCCTTCACGCCATGCTCATGGCAGTGACTTCGCAAGCACAAGCGGCACTTATGGCGCCTACGGAACTGCTTGCTGAGCAACATTTCAAAACAGTGAGGGCACTCCTTGAGGGTTCCTCTGTAAAACTTGCACTTCTGACGAGTTCGATTTCTAGCAAAGAGCGGGAACAACTCAAAAACGAAATCTCAAGCGGAGAAGTTGACATTGTCATCGGTACACATGCTCTTCTGACAAGTGATATCGAATTCAACAACATCGCCATTGTGATCACCGATGAACAACACCGATTCGGAGTGCACCAACGAGCAACATTGCGTAACAAAGGTGGTGATTCATCGATCGTCCCACACACACTTGTGATGACGGCAACACCGATACCAAGAACACTATCACTCACGCAGTTTGGCGATTTGGAAATCTCAACGATCAAATCCCTTCCACCTGGAAGAACCCCTGTAAAAACGAAACACGTGTATCCAGAAGATGCCCAAAAAGTGTATTCCTTTGCAAAAGAACAAATCGCTAAGGGTCATCAATGCTACGTCGTTGTTCCGCTTGTTGAAGATACAAACACAGGGCTGAAGTCAGCAGTTGAGCATTCCGATGATTTAAAAAATCGTTACTTTCAAGATGAAAGCATAGAAGTGGTTCACGGTCGAATGAAATCGGAAGAGAGAGAATCTGTCATGGAACGGTTCCGCCAAGGCGACATCGATGTCCTCATTGCAACGACAGTGATTGAAGTTGGCGTTGATGTTCCAAATGCAACGCTTATCATTATTGAACACGCAGACCGTTTTGGCCTTGCACAACTTCACCAGTTACGAGGCAGAGTTGGCCGAGGTGTCGACGCAGGTGTTTGCGCCTTAATTGCTTCACCTCAAACTGAAGATGCATCCAAACGATTGCAAGCCATTGTGCAAACAACGGATGGGTTCCTCATTGCTGAGAAGGACCTAGAGATTCGCGGACCGGGCGAACTTTTTGGCGCAAAGCAAAGCGGAATCGCACCATTCAAGGTCGCTGACGTCGTCAAGGATGCTGCCCTTCTTCAGTTCGCTCGTACGCTCGCAAAAGATATGATCAATGACGAACCCACACTAGCGTCCCACGAGCTCCTGATGAAGCGCCTCATCAAAACATATGGAACTTCGCTTGGATTAGGAGATGTTGCGTGAGTTTGAACCAAGAACTTGCAAGCCGTTTTAAAACGATGGGTGTCATTCTCCAATTGCTTGGCGAAAGCGGTTTCAAAGTCAATGCAAACATCAAAGTTGCTGATGTCTTAAGTGAACTTGTTGAAGATGTCTCAACAATTGATGACCTCACATCAATTGATGGCATTGGCAAGGGCTCAGCATCTAAAATCAAGGAGTTCATCGAGACAGGCAAGATGTCTGACTACGACGCACTCGTCAAGCAAATCCCATCTGGATTACTTGATGTGTTAAAAGTTCAGGGGCTTGGACCAAAAACTGTAAAGCGTTTGTGGGAGGAAGCAGACGTCATCAATCTCGCCACTCTTAAGGAAGCCATTGATGATGGGCGGTTACTCAAACTTCCTCGAATGGGGCAGAAGACGATTGATAACATCAAGGATTCTTTAGCGTTTATCCAGTCATCAAGTGGCCGAACAAACATTGGCATTGCGATGCCAATCGCAGACGATATTGTGTCGCAGTGCTCCTCACTTGAAGGCGTTACACAGTGTGAATTTGCGGGCTCTCTTCGACGGGGTTGTGAAACCATCGGCGACATCGATATTTTGCTTTCAACAACGGAGCCGGAGATTGCAATTGAGCACTTTTGCTCAATGCCAAACGTCACAAAGGTGCTTGTGAAAGGTGACACAAAATGCAGCGTTCGGATTGCAGAAGGGATGCAATGTGACCTCAGAGTCATTGACGAAAATGCATATGGTGCAGCACTCCTCTACTTCACAGGAAGCAAGGCGCACAATGTCACGCTACGGGAACACGCCATCAAACAAGGACGCCGCCTCAATGAATACGGGCTCTTCGAAGATGACAGCAAAGACCCAACACCCCCGCAAGCAAGAGGACTTTCGCCAACTTCTTCAGACACAGAGGAAGCCATCTATCAAGCGCTAGAACTGCAATGGATTCCGCCTGAGTTGAGAGAAAACAACTTTGAAATTGATGGCGAACTACCACATCTCATTGGTGCTCAAGACATTCAATGTGATTTGCACTGTCATACAACTGCAAGCGATGGCATCATGTCGATTCAGGAACTCGCTGAAGAAGGCATCAAACAAGGATATCACTCCATAGCAGTGACTGACCACAGCCAAAGCCAAGCCCAAGCAAATGGACTTTCACCCGAGCGATTAAAGAAACACATTACGGCCGTTCGTAAAGTTAATGACAAGTACCCTGAGATTACCCTTCTCACAGGTAGCGAAGTTGATATTCTTCCAGACGGCTCGCTAGACTACGAGGACGCTCTGCTTCAAGAACTCGATATCGTCGTCGCATCGCCCC
>JAKVBR010000139.1 GCA_022447165.1 Phycisphaerales bacterium
CATTAATTTGATTGAAAATATTGCTTCTTCCAAATAGTCCAATATTGCCCCATATGATTGAATTTTTGATAGACGCAATACCGGTTACTGCTGCAGATGTAGACATGTCTACATTGCTAGCAATTGTGCAATTGGTTATCCGACTGCCATTTATGTCTCCTTGATTGCTCAAATGTATCGCAGGTCCATTATTGCTAGCAATAAGTGAGTTTGCTATGTATACATAATTAGATCCGCTATTTGAAGCGTAGAAAGCCGAGCCCTTGTGCCCAGTATTTTGTTCAAATGTACAAGCATTGATGAAGGGAACCTGCGTGGTGCTATTGCTGTCAAAATATATAGCTCCACCATTACCACTTGTTGAGTTCCCATTAAATGAAGTTTTTTCGATTTCAGTATCGCTCTCGGAAGCATATATAGCGCCTCCTGCACCAGATCCAAGAATCAAATTGGTGGTCATATTGGTGTTGAATGCACAATCAGTAACACTAAATGTGCAATCATTGACTCGAATTGCACCGCCACCTTGCAATGCACGATTTGTAACAAACAATGAGTCAGCAATGTTAAACCAGCACTCGCTACCGCCATAGATTCCACCACCATAAGAAGCATAATTGTCAATAAATTTACAATCTGAGATAAATGTTCCTGCGGAGTTGGTCAATGCGATGCCGCCGCCGTTACCACCCCAATCATCGAATCCTGGTCCACCGCCTTGAACATCTACGATTTTGTTGTTCTCAATGGTGCAGTTGCTTAGGTAAAACCAACCATCATCAGAATATAGCCCTCCACCATAATCATCTGCACCATTGTCAATAATGGTGCAATTATTCATAAACAAAGTGCCTGTTTCATTGTAAACGCCTGCGCCAACATTGTCGTTGGTGTTGGCTGGACCAGTTGCTTTTCCTTTTGTGACTGATACAGAATCTAATAAAGCATAAGACCACTCTGAAGGTGCAAAGGTGACTACATGATAACTGTCATCACTTCCCGATCCGAGATTGCCAATGTTGCCTGAGAGAATGGTTGGATTTGCTTCAGGATTTCTTTGGCTATTAGAGGTTTCTGTACCATCAAAACCACCAAACACCTGAACGCCATTTGGAATAGAAAATGTTGCTGAACGGTCCGTACCAGGTGTGCCTGATCCTGGCACAAATGCAGGTGTGTACGTACCTTCTTTAATCCATATTTGATCACCTGGAGATGTATTTGGAAAAGCTAACTGAGGTGAAGGGAATGCGTCTTGCCATGATGTGCCAGTGTTACTTATTGACCCTGCGCTGTCGACATACCAAATCGTGTCAACGCTAAAGTTGATGTGGATTCCATCATCATTTATTGATTGCGATACATTAGTCCCAGCATCAAATCCATTAGCAATAATCGAATCGAAAGCTCCATCGTGTAGGTCGTCATAGTTATTTACTACATTCGTAATTGTTGTACCATCAGGCGGGCTGTAACCATTTTCGCTATTACAAATTAGCGTTCCGGCAATTGTCGTAGTGCCAGCATCCACATTCAATCGTTTGTATGAAGTAGCACTTTCCATACTAGTAATCAAGGTGCCGTCTTCAGATTGCTCAAAGTTTCCATAGACTTTTGAATATGAGTAATATCCGCCGAGTTCGATGACGCCGTGGTTCATGAAACTGTCTGTGTAAGCTCTGAAGTAACCAGATACTTCACCGTTGTCACAAACCGTTACCGAGTCTGCATAAATGTAGCCAACATCTGCAATGAGAGTCGCGTCTTCATTGCATCCAATGTACAAATCATCACTGATATCGAGCGTGCCGTTTGAAATGTCAATTGTCCCAGCATCCCACTGAAGCATGCCACCCTCAGTAATGGTGATTGAAGCTGTCAGCGAACTTGTTGTTGAAGAGAGCCTGATTTTCCCGCCTTTTGTAACATTAATAGATTGAGCGACTGCTCCAGGTCCATCAATTACAACCGATCCACTGATAATGAGATCTGTATCAGAGTCAGGCACTTCTCCTGAACTCCAGTTTTCCTCATCAAACCAAGAATCTCCATCTTCGCCAATCCATGAAACGCCAACTGGTGTAACGGAAATAGAAAGTGTTCCAGTGCCGACATCGCCTTCCATGTAACCACCAACTCGCAAGAGATAAGTCAACCCGCCTGTAACTTCTGCTTCAAGATGCGAAGTGTATCCAGAGCAGTCGTCGCCGTCGTCATTGCATGCAAGAAGCGTAAGAGTTTTGCAATTGTTGGAATCGTATAAGACTAAGTCAGTATCAAAGTCAGCATCGTCACATGTTGAGATCGTGACGGTTCCAGTTTCTGTTGCTGTGTAGAGATACCAAATGTCATTGCCAGTTTGACCACCATCACTGCCCACAACACACTCAGCATGTGCTGGTCCATCAGTTGTAGCGTCGATATTTGAAAAGGGCGTCTCGCCATTAGAAATAACTATGGCGTCTTCACAATTATCATTCACTGGAATGCCTGAAAAGCTAGTAGTTAAAAAACTAATTAAAGTACTTAGAGCAACCGTTACACTCATCTCGCCTCTCCTTCTACCTGAGTAATAATTTATTATCTCAACTATTGTGTTGAGAGCGAGTAAATAATTGCAAGAAAAAGGTTTAGAGGCAAAATTGTTAAGGTAGATAAGGGGCGTTTTCGTTATTTTTTAGGCAATATCAGCATCTTTTCCTGAATGCTTAACTTCAGGAAATTGTTGTGAAAGTCTTTTAGCATTGACTCAGATGAACTGCCAAAGTTTTTTACAAATGACCCTTCAAAGTCAAGATCATTTAAATCATCAAAGAAATGATCTCGGTAGGCTTCCTCGCTTGTTTTATCTATTAAATATGCGATGAACCAAGCGCCAAGATCATATGCAATCATTGCTCGCGGTCCATATGAAATTTCATCAATTCTATTAACTCCTGATTTTGCTAGCATTGGTAAAGACCGCAGTTTGCCCTTCATAACTTCTTGCAAGTAGTCATCCCTAACACCTTCTTGCCTTGAGTAGAGAAGTTGCGCCATATATTCAGCCCCGCCTTCTAGCCACCAGGGGTTTTTCTTTGCAAGCTCTTCCCGTTTACTTTCATCTCTTGTGTAAATATGTGCATGTTGATAGACGTGAAAATATTCATGAAGCATTACTACTTTGTAGTCATCTTCATCTGGACTTGGATTTTTTGAGGCCATCGTCACAATAAATCCAGACCATTCCTCATGATTGTTTCTGCGAAGATTAAGACCAGCATTTCCTTCTCTAGCGTATGTCGTAAAGTCGTGATCTCTATCTAAGCAATAACGAATCTCTAAATTTGGCGATAGGCTTTTTCTAAGATTGCAGTATTTTTCATCCAGATCAGCTGCGGACTCTTCACTCTTTCCAACAATCCAAAACTCAAGAGGCCCAAAATTGCCCCATTCATTTGCTGCAATCTCATACCACTCTTTAGTAAGTTCCAAATGCTTTTTTGTTACATCTGAGGCAGCGTAATAATTTGGTAATGCCTCTGTCACTTCACCCCAGTTATCTTCAGGGTAAGTAGTTTTGGTCTTTTCTTCTTGCGGTTGGCATGCTAAAAGAAAGGGCGTTAGTGTGAAAATGCATTTTTGAATCTGCGTCGTAAATGAAGTTTTGTGAATACTCATTCACAGGATGTTACACTTGTTCTATTGGCAAGGGCCCCAGCCTGAGATGACAATAAGCACATCTGTTACATTTACCTCGCCATCTCCATTGATGTCAGCGGGACAAGTGCACTCTCCCCAGCTTGCAACTACTTCCAGTAAATCCGTCACATTTACATTGCCATCTTCATTTATATCAGCAGGGCATGAGGAATAGCATTCATCATTTATTTCATTTCCACTGCCAGCATACGAGCCATTGACTTGGTTTGGAGTATTACCGCAAACATTGCTTAATAGAAGTGTGGCATTTGAAGAATCAAAGAAGTTAATTCCGCCACCACTCAGGCCGGCGGTATTTTGTCTAACGGTGGCAAATTGAAGTATGGGCTCACTGTATCTCACATGAATACCGCCGCCTTCCTCACCTGCGGTATTAAATTCAACAATCAAAGTGTCAACATCTGCATTGCTTGGATAAAGATAATCAGGATCTGCAACACATGCTAATCCACCGCCACTTCGTCCTGCTGAGTTAAATCTAAATTCACAATCAGTTAGCTTTGGATTTGAATCGTACGCTGCAGACATTCCGCCGCCATCACCGAGAACGGTGTTGCCTTCGAAATTGCAGCGAGTAAAGGATGGATAACATGGACCGCCACCATTCCCAGCACCATAAATGCAGACGCCACCGCCAGATCCAAGTGGATTGCTAACTTGAATATTGTTTATGAACTCACAATCTGTAATAAGTGGGCTACTTGAAGAGCGAATGAAAATCCCACCACCAACATTGTTTGTAGTATTCGCTTCAAACAGTGAGTTTACAATTGTTGGATCACAATTCACAGTGCAAGTCATTCCGCCACCCCAGTTAGCCTCGTTATTTTTAAACTCGCATGAATCGATGGTCCCGCCAGACTCATTAATAA
>JAKVBR010000014.1 GCA_022447165.1 Phycisphaerales bacterium
AAGTGTCCGAAACGAAAACCGGTGACTTTTACGCTGTCATTTCAATCGACGCTCCTGAAGGACTTGATGAAGCAGCGAAAACGCTTCTCGAAGAACTGAAACCACATCTTCAAAATCCAAGAGACGAGAGCACATTTAAAGATGTCAAGTAAGGCAGTCGTGTTGCTTTCTGGTGGGCTTGATTCAGCCACCGTTCTTGCAATTGCAAAAGAGCAGGATTTTGAATGTCACGCACTGAGTTTTGAGTATGGTCAGCGCCATGAAAGTGAAATTGGAGCAGCAAAAGCAATTGCGAATGCGCTCGGCGTGGCAGAACATCTTATTCATACGATTGATTTGTCACAGTGGGGCGGTTCAGCGTTAACAGATGAGATTGAAGTCCCGAAGGATGGTGCTAGCGATGGCATTCCCGTGACCTATGTTCCTGCGAGAAACACCATTTTCTTAAGTCACGCACTTGGCTATGCAGAAGCGATTGGTTCAAGAGATATTTTCATCGGGGTCAATGCTGTGGATTACTCAGGATACCCAGATTGCAGAGGTGAATACATTGACGCATTCCAAGCGCTTGCGAATTTAGCAACAAAGGCGGGTGTAGAGGGGAGTCCATTTACCATCCATGCGCCACTTCTTGAATTGTCGAAGGTTGACATCATCAAGAAAGGGATTGATCTGGGTGTCGATTATTCCCTGACACAAAGTTGTTATGACCCTACCAATGGCAAACCCTGTCACGCATGTGATGCGTGCCGGCTTAGAGATGCGGCGTTTGCTGAGGTAGAGTTACTTACACGTCAAGATTCTTGACTTCAAGCGCATGGTCTTCGATGTACCGGCGTCTGTCTTCAACTTGTTCGCCCATGAGCGTTGAGAAGAGTTGGTCAGCATCTGAAGCAGCATCCCACGTCACTCGAAGTAACACTCGCTGGTCTGGGTCCATCGTTGTGTCCCAAAGTTCTTCAGGATTCATCTCACCAAGACCTTTAAAGCGTTTCAGTTCGATACCGCGCCTTCCAATTGCTCTGAGGGTTTCAAGAATCTCAGGAATGTTTGGAACATCAACGCACTCTTCAGTTTCTGAGCCATTGATGAGCCAAGCGTACTTCGTAGGCAGTTTTTCACCACTCACAGTTTCTTCTTGGATGAGGAAGTAGTCCTCGATGTCAATGCCAAGTGTTGCAAGTGATTGGATGATCGCATCAATCTCTTTGTTCTCATGAAGTTCGCGAAGTGATGCGATGCGTGCAGCATTGCCGTTTGTCACTTCGACGTTCATGTCGTCAATCAAAAGATCGTTGTCTTGAATGACTTTGCGTGCTTCTTCTTCGCTCCAGCACACTTCTTCATTCCCTGACCAAACAACTCTGAATCCGGGTAGCCGGTTTTCGCTTGCTGGGTCGTTTTCGCGAAGAGCAAGTAGCGCATCAAATGGCGTGCCGCGCCTGCCAGAAATGTCAACGAGTTCTTGCATGCGCGTCAACAGTTTTGCAACTTTGTCGAGTTCATTTCCTTCAATGCGTTTGACTTCGTTGCCATCAGCGTCCCTAATGATGAAGTGAGCATTTTCGATGACCAAATCAGTCAAGATTTCAGTCATCTTTTCTTCGTTGTTCACATAGAACGATTTCTTATTCCGAGTGACTTGATAGAGCGGTGGCTGAGCAATGTATACCTTGCCTTGTTTGATTAACTCGCCCATTTGCCTGAAGAAGAAGGTGAGCAGCAGCGTTCGAATGTGAGAACCATCAACATCGGCGTCAGTCATGATGATGATGCGGCCATAACGGAGTTTCGAAATGTCAAAGTCCTCACCGATGCCGCACTGCAATGCTTGAATGAGGATGCGAATTTCTTCAAACCCTAGCACCTTGTCGATGCGTGCTTTTTCGACATTGAGAATCTTACCCTTGAGCGGAAGAATCGCTTGCGTGTCGTGATTCCGACCGCCTTTCGCTGAACCACCCGCAGAATCACCTTCCACGATAAAGAGTTCAGATTGGTCGACATCATTCGTAACACAATCCGCAAGTTTTTGTGGCATGCCGCCTGATTCAAGCGCGCCTTTACGCTTAATGAGATCGCGAGCCTTGCGAGCGGCCTCTCTTGCTTCTGCTGCGAGAATTGCTTTCGTGCAAATCTTCTTTGAATCGCTTGGGTGCTCTTCAAGCCAAGCCCCAAGATGTTTTGAAACAAGTGAAGAGACAAAGCCCTCAACTTCGGGGTTAAGGAGTTTCTCTTTTGTTTGGTTATTGAATTGCGGTTCGACGAGTTTGACCGAAATGATGGTCGTTAAGCCCTCACGCAAGTCATCACCGGATGGTGTGAGCCCCTTAATGAGATTGTTTCTTTTTGCGTAAGCATTAATCGTTCTTGTGAGCGACGTTTTAAAACCAGAGACATGTGTGCCACCATCTGGGTTGACGATGTTATTGCCGAATGCGAGTAAAACTTCGCTTGTGGCATCGGTGTATTGCATGGCAATGTCACAAATGAGTCCTGTGTCAGGGTCTTCCTCAGACAGTGCGATGAGTGGGCTGTATTCGCTCTTTCCGCGATTGATAAATGACACATAATCCGCAAGACCACTGTCGCTGTGGAAGGTGTCTTCGCGAACATTGCCTTCTTGGTCGACGCGTTCGTCGATGAGCCGAACGGTGACACCTGGATTAAGGAAGGCAAGTTCTCTTAATCGGTGCTGAAGCGATTCATATCGAAACTCAGTGTCGTCAAAAATTTCACTGTCTGGCAAGAATGAAATTCGCGTTCCTGTTTTTCGCGCGCTTCCCTTGTACTCTTCGATGCAGTTCAGTTCTTTTGAAACTTCACCACGTTCAAAACTAATGAGCCATGTCTCAGTTTCTTTGATGACCTCGACATCTGTCCAAGCAGAAAGTGCATTGACACATTTCACGCCGACGCCGTGTAAGCCACCAGATACTTTGTATGCGTTGTCATCAAACTTACCGCCAGCGTGGAGTTGAGTCATGATGACTTCAACAGCGGGGCGACCATCGATTTGAGGGTTCTCGCTCTTCATTGGGTCGATCGGCATGCCTCTGCCGTCATCGACTACTGTGCATGAACCGTCAACACCAATTCGAACGGTAATCGTTGATGCAAAGCCAGCCATGACTTCGTCGATTGCGTTGTCGACGCATTCGTAAACGAGGTGATGGAGCGCGCCAATACCTGTACCACCGACATACATGCCGGGCCGTTTGCGAACGGCTTCTAAGCCCTCAAGAACTTGAATTTGTTCAGATGTATAAGTGTCTGTGGTCTTTGTCATTTGGGTCTTAACAGTCCTGAAAATGAGTCATTTTCACGCAGGAAAACAATTCGAAAAATGCATCGTATAGAGAGTATCTATTATACCTTTGAACGCTCAAAATTTGACGAATTTATGGGTTGAAAGACACCTAGAAATTCTTCGTTTTTGAAGCCATATCACGGATTTCGACGATACACTTTTAACAGCGAACCACATGCAAAATGAACCACAAAATCACGACCAAAATGACCTCCCAAAGAGTGACTTTTCAAGGCGTTTGTTTTTGCTTTCAAGTGCACTTTTCGTTGCGGGTTGCGGAACCAAGAAAGTCACTTCGACGCTTCCAAGTCCAATCTGGGACTACAAGCCAGCAATGGAATCTACGCCTACTGTTGTCCCAGCTCCAGTTCAGCAAGTCAGTGTCAGCGCGATTGCTCGATCTTCTTGGGCAAAAGGCAATCCAATTCCACGGAATATGAACAAGATGTTGCCAGTTCGTTACATCACGGTCCACCATGATGGAATGACTGCATTCAAAAGTACATCACGAGGCGCTGCCTCTTCTCGGTTAGAAACGATTCGTAAGTCTCACCTTCGTAGAGATGGAGGGCGGTGGGGTGACATTGGATACCACTTTGCAATTGACCCTGCAGGCAGGGTATGGGAAGCGCGTCCTCTGTCTTGGCAGGGCGCTCATGTCCGAGCAAAGAATGAAGGTAATATTGGTGTCGTGATGCTTGGAAACTATGAATTGCAACCGGTCAATCGCGCGCAACTTGCATCACTCCAGTCGACATTAAAACAATTAATGGACAAGTACAACGTTCCAGTTTCCCGTGTTAAAACTCATCAAGAATGGGCTGCAACGGCGTGTCCTGGCGAAAGTGTGCAGCGAGCAATGAACCAGATGAGGCGTTCGTCGCTTTAAACGTTGCAATGCTGTCTTGCAATCTCAAGAAAATGAGCAGTATTTGTGGCGGGAGTGCGTTTTGATGCGTATATTTCAATTGGTATGAATCAATCAGTCGCAGTCCATTTTAAGAAAGATTTCCCAGTGTTTCCTTTACCAGAAACAATGCTCTTGCCGCATGCAATGATGCCACTTACGATTTTTGAACCGCGGTACATTCAACTCGCAGATCACGCGCTTGATTCATCTGGTCAAATTGCGATTGCAACGTATCATCCTGAGACGAAACTAGCATCGGATGCATTAACGCCGCTTCGGGATATCGTTTGTCTTGCGCAAATCGTTCAGCATGAAAAAGTATCTCAGGGGTACAACGTGCTTGTCTATGGACTCTGCCGCGCGTGCATCTTAGAAGAAACGGCACCACATGAAGAAACGCTTTATCGAAGCGCTAAACTCAAACCACTTGAAGGCGCTGAGGGCGAAGTAGATGATCATTACCGAGATGAACTGCAAGAACTGCTCCACCGCCCAAACTTGCAGCAACTTGACTACGTCTCTACTGTAGAACAGTGGATTAATGAACCAGATCTCACGACTCATGCACTTTTCGAACTCATTGGTTGTTCGATTTTTGAAGATGCGGAGTTGCGATACTCACTGCTTGCAGAGCCCTCAAGCGAAGTGCGAACGATGAAGGTACTCTCTGAACTCAACCGTCTCGATAAACTCATCGAAATGACGCACAAACAATCTCAAGACAAGTGGAGTGACGGGCTGTCTTGGAACTAAGTCGTTGCGGCTCATCATTGAACATCCTTTACCCATCGCAGTTTCAATTTCTATTGTTGCAATTGTCTTTGTTTGGAAGGGGTTAACGGATGGTATTCAGAGCAAACTGTTTACGGGAATCGCCCTCTTTTGCCTAGCCGTTCTAGCGTGGTGCATCGGTACATTCATCGACACCCCAAGAGAACATGCAAGCAGAATTGTCAAAGAGTTTGTTGCAGCAGTTGAAGAGGGGCGGACGAGAGACGCAGTGGGGTTAGTTTCAAGAGATGTGATGATTGTTGATGACTGGGAAGGAAGTAAAAATGGCGGAAGAGCAGAGTTAATGAAGGCCCTTGAACGGTTACACGATCGTTACACGCTCTCGCATTCGACAATTCTCAGTTTAGATCCACACGAACGAGAGGGTGATGTGCAAGTGGAATTGTTTCTCTTTGTTCGGGTTTCAAGCATTGGTTCTGTGCCATCTAAATGGCGAATCATTGTTGGCGAAACGCAACAAGAAGGGTGGTCAATCTGGTCAATTGATGCGTTAGAAGTCGCTGGTCGCAAGATTCGCTAACGCAAACGCCTCTTCTAGCAATGGTACAATACGGCGATGTCACAGATTTGGATGAACGGAGATTTCGTAGATAGCGATCAAGCTGTCGTGAGTGTGTATGACCATGGTCTTTTGTATGGCGATGGTTGTTTTGAAGGCATTCGCATTTACAACGGACGCATTCTCAAGTTGAAATCACATGTGAAACGTATGTTTGAATCTGCTGAGGCGATTCGTCTTACGCCACCGTATACATTTGAAGAAGTTGAGCAAGCAGTCCGCGATACAGTTGCAAGGAACAACCAGCAAAACGGATACATCCGGCTAGTGTTCACAAGAGGTAAGGGGACGCTCGGGCTCAACCCGTTCTTGTGCCCAACACCTACTGTGTTTGTGATTGTAGAAGACATCAAACTCTATGACGACAAGATGTATGACAATGGCATGTCAATCATTACGGCAAAAAGACCGAGGGTACCGATTCAATGTTTAGACCCTAAAGTCAAAAGTTTGAATTACCTCAATAACATTCTTGCGAAGATTGAAGCAGTCGATGCCGGCGTTTTAGAAGCGCTTATGCTCAACACTGAAGGTCATGTTTCAGAGTGTACAGGGGACAATATTTTCATCATCAAGGACGGCAAGATTTCTACGCCATCAGTTGATGCGGGCATTTTGCACGGTATTACTCGGGCTTTTGTCATCGAGGAAGTTGCACCATCGCTTGGGTACACCGTTGAGGAACGCACAATCACGCTCGATGAGATTAAACAAGCGGATGAAGTATTCCTCACAGGCACTGCTGCTGAAGTCATTGGTGTGAATAAGATTGATGATGATGTGATTGGCAACGGCAAGGTTGGCGAGATGACGCACAAACTTGTTGAAGCGTTTAGAACATTAGTAAGTGAGAACGCGCCCGAAGATTGATGCATGAGATGTTCAAACTGCGATTATGAACTTTGGCACTGCGCCGAGCGGACTTGTCCGGAATGCGGTGAAGGATTTTCGCTGTATGACTTCACTTTTGAACAAGAGTGTGTGCGATTTCATTGCCCCGCATGCGATGAAGCATACGAAGGTGTTCCGCCAAGGGGCAGGCCAGACCAAAACCAGCACGAATGTAGCAAGTGTAATGCGCCAATTGAGATGGAACTCTATGTTGTCAAGCCGCTTCCTGGTTATGACACTGAACTAGACGGCCATCCACTTCCATTTAATGCCGATGATAAGCCGTTTCTGTTTTCAGGCATCATGTCAACACTTGGGATTGTGCTGACTAAGCCAAGTAAGGCGATGGGTAGGATCTCGCCGCAAGAACCCCTCTCAAAAGCATGGACCTTTTTCTCCATCGTGTATCTCTTCACAATTGTGCTGTCATTTTTGAGCTCGTTGATGTTGCTTAATTTTTCTCTGATTGCTGGGGATGCACCAAACACAGAGTTTTTGTTTTATCTCATTCAGTTTGCTGCTTCTATTTTTGCAACAGTGTTATTCATCTTCCTATGGACTGGCACGGCACACTTCGTGATTCATTGCACAGGAGGAAGTCAGTACTCCACTGGTCGAACACTGCAAGCGATTTTGTACAGCGGGTGTGCAATGGTGTTTTCAATCATTCCATGTGCAGGCAGTTTGATTGCATTTGTTTGGTGGATTGCTGCAGCATCAATCATGCTAAAGCGAGCACACCGTATTACAACTGGCAGGGCAGTTTCGGCGGGTCTGTCAGGGGCACTTGCATTATTGCTTCCGTGCTGTTTGATTTGGGGTGCAATGATGTATCCAGCAATAGGAGCGGCAAGAAATGCTGCGAATCAAGCGCAGATACAAGCACAACAACAAATGCAAAATCCCCCAATCGTTGTCGATGAAATTATTGACCAATCGTTAACTCAACCGATTCCGGCTGAGACGACTGACAACCGGTCTGAGTAGCAAGTTTTTCTGCGTCAAACTCGGACCAATCTTTAATCATGAGATCTGGCGATTCTTGTGAATCGTGAACGTTGATGATGTCATATGTGTTGTTTCGTTGTGCTGGTGTAAAGCCCGCTTCACGTATGAGCCGGCATAACTTCGCTTCGTTTAGACACCATGTAGTGCCTGCAGCGCTGACAACATTCTCTTCCATCATGACTGAACCCATGTCATTGGCGCCATAAAAAAGCGCTGTCTGCCCAATCGCAGGACCCATCGTCACCCAACTTGAACCGATGGAATAGATGTTGTCAAGATAGAGGCGGCTCAGTGCTTGCGTTCTCAAATATGAACTTGACCCAGCAAGCCGAATGCGCCTTCCAAACTCTTGGTGGTCTTGCTTCGTTCCACTTCCATCAAGTTGTGCAACCGCATCGCCAGGGAATTCATCCCCATCTTCCTCAACTGTTCCCCATTCCTTGACTCTGCCAAGTGGGGAGTTGTCGGGTTGAAACGGCCACGAGATAAATGCGTAATATCTTCCGCCACCATCAAGCCCGAAATCATTGATTGCGTCATCTTGCCACTTGCGAACGAGGTCCATATGGTGAACGCGGTCTGCAATGCCTTCGATGTGACCAAACATCATCGTTGCAGATGTATTCATGCCAAGTTCTTGTGCGACGTTCATCACGGTGAGCCACGCTTCCGCGGTGCACTTTCCAAGTCCGATTTTTTGTCTGACTACTGGTGCAAAAATTTCACCACCGCCTCCCGGAAGAGACATCAGTCCTGCCTCAGAAAGTTTAGAAAGGACAAACTTCACTTTCTCGCGAAGGGTGTCACCCTGAACATCAAAGAAGTTCACAAACTCGATAACCTCAGGTGGTGAAAACGCGTGAACATGAATATGTGGGTACTCCGCGCGGATGGTTGTGAGCAATTCGATGTACCACTCAAGCGGTAACTCAGGATTCATACCGCCTTGCATGAGAATTTGCGTTCCGCCAATGTCTGAAATCTCTTGGATTTTCTCTAACAGTTCGCTGTATTCAAGCGTATACGCGTCATGCTCATCGCCGTCTCTTCGAAATGCGCAAAACGTGCATTTTGCGGTACACACATTCGTGTAGTTAATGTTACGGTCGATGACGTACGTCCGCAGTGAATCGCCATGAAGAACGCGGCACCTCGCGTCAGCCCAACGCCCAAGTTCAAGGAGCGGCATCTCATGATAGAGTGTCATCGCTTGCTCAGGCGTCATTCTCATTTCGCCAGCAACGACCGCTTCAAGGACGTGCTTGTCTAAGATGTTTGCATTTGGCTGCGTCACCACCATCGACGCATTATACACCGCAGGATGCTTCAATATTCGCTGCTTTTTCCTTGCAAGATGCATCGAGCGATTTGCATCGAGCGTCAAGTGCCTGTTTCGATTCATCACAGTTCATCTGATTGATGTTGATCTGAGCAGTGTAGAACCCCGCACGAGCAGCGGCTTCAGCAGTAACTGCCGCAATTGCTAAGTCGCTACTGAGCATCGCGTTTGTTTTGCCAATAAGCGTTTCAAGCGTGATCAGTATTCGCTCGGAAAGTTCCATTGTCTTGATTGGAATCATCGTAGCATCAGCAAGTGTTGCATCCCATTTCGCAATCCTCGACTCATCATCCTCTGGCATTTTCCAGAGTGCGTTAACTTTTTGATATGCTTCAGCATCTGCCTCAGCAAGCACGAGCGCTTCAGTCGCAGCACTTTCTAAAAACACCGTGCTATCCGTGTGGAGTTGCTTGTGTTCAGCAAGCGATGCCTTTCCAGTTGAATAAGCAATCACCATGTTCGCAAGGGAAGAAGAGAGGGCAGAGAGTACGCCTGCAACTGCGCCTCCGCCAGGTGTTGGTTTTTTTGAGGATAGTTCAGCAAGGAACGCTGAAACGGTTTGTTGCGGGATTGTCATGAGCGAATCTCAGCACCACAAGATGACGTTAATGCGTTCACCACATCTTCCATCTGGCCATCGACTTCTTCATGACGAAGCGTTCGTGCTTCATCGCGGAAGCGAAGTCGAATCGTGATTGATTTCTTACCTTCGTCGATGTTTTTGCCTCTAAATGTTGTGACAAAGAGTAAGCCCTCTAAAAACTGAACATCAAGGTTGTTTACGCATGATTGAATGTTATTCCAACTGACATCTTCACTCACAATCAGCGAAACATCACGTTCAATTGCGGGTTGTGATGGAAGCGGTGACGCTTGGTTCACAGGAGGGAAGTGCTCAAGCAAGTTTGTAAGTCGAATGCTTGCAACATGAACGGTGCTGGGCAAATCCCATTGCGATTCAATTGCGCTTGAAAGCCGTCCAATCGTGCCAACTGGCTTGCTACCTAAGTTGATGACGCCGCTTGGCGAAAGCCATGCAGATTCGCTTGGCTCAATCGTCACGCTTTCTTCTGGGGATATGATTGCGCAAATCGCATCGACAACACCGCGAATCTCGTTGATGCCTTGCGCTTCATCAGCATCCATGATGAATGTAAGTTCAGTATGTTCTTCGTGCAAATCACCATCGATGACAAATACTGAGCCAAGTTCTGTTAACCTCAAGGAGGATGAGCCATGGTCAGCGTTATGCTTACGGACATTGAGCAAACTTGGAATGATTGATGGTCTAAGTGCAGGAGTCGCTGATGCTCGTTCGTCATTCAGAACAAGTGGTCTTTGTCCATCCCCTAGAAATGCTTCTGCGGCTTCCATCGAAACGAGTGAATGCGTAATACATTCCAAGAATCCCATGCCCGAAAGTGCGTTGAGCAGTGCTTGTCTGCCATCAGATTCACCACCAAAGGGTGGTACGCGGATTTCTAAATCATCCACGATTGGAATGTTGTTGTAACCATAAACCCTTCCGACCTCTTCAATCAAATCGATTTCTCGGTGAATGTCGCCGCGGTAAAACGGAACGGTCGATGTGATGACATCACCATTGATTGATGCGTTAAACCCAAGAGGAGCGAGCACCTTGAGCATCTCTTCGCCAGAAATGTCAACCCCAAGTCGTTGTTTGCAAACATCGGTTCTCATTTCTACTGTGATGAGTTCAGGAAGTGGGTTGCCTGCGTCAATCGCACCTTTGCAGAGCGAGCCCCCAGCAAGTTCCATCAAAAGTCCAGTCAGCCGGTCTGCTGATGATTCAAGTTGGAGAGGGCTTACGCCTCGTTCAAATCTAAAGGAGGAGTCGCTTGAAATTTTGTGGCGTCTGCTTGAGTTGCGAACAGTGACGGGATTAAACGTTGCGGTTTCAATGAGAATGTTTTTTGTTTCACTTGAGACTGCGGTGTCTGCGCCACCTTTGACGCCTGCAAGTGCAACTGGTTTGACTGCGTCCGCAATCACAAGGTCATCCGATGTCAACTTGATTGATGTTGCGCCTTCGCCGAGCGGCAAAAACTCTTCGCCATCTTTAGCGCGCCGAACAATAATTTTCCCACCTTCAAGTTTGTCAAAGTCAAAGACGTGTGTTGGTTGCCCGAGTTCAAAGAGCACGAAGTTCGTTGCATCGACGACTGCATTTCGAGGCACATCGCCGCGGTTTGCAATTTTTGTTGCGAGCCATTCGGGTGATTCAGTGACATTGATGTCTTGAATGACGCGAGCAGAATACATCGGGCACAGTTCGGGTTCTTCGTTGGTGACGCTTGTGACGTCTTCTACTGCAGGGCCTGCGGATTCAAACGAAGGTGTTGGTTCAACGAGGGTATTCCCTGTTGCGGCTGCAATTTCTCTTGCGAGACCGACGTGGCACGTGCAATCACCGCGGTTTGATGTCATCTCAAAGTCTTGCCGAATATCGCCATCCGGGAGTTCGACGGTGTCTTCTAGGGGAAAGCCAGCAGCCGTGAGGAGCTCGGCTTGCTCGCTTGCTGAGATTTTCTCTTGAAGATAGTCATTAATCCAGTTTGCAGTTACCAACATGACGGTAAGAATAGCTATTCTTACCAAGATGAGAAGCCCATTTGCGATGATGTTCATGTTGTTTTTGATGCTTTTGCATTCTTGCACAACAAATCCGAGAGTTACCGACCCGCAAGCCCTCACGCCAAGCGATTTTTCTCTCGATATCACCGTCGTGACAGCCGAACCACACACGCTCGCGCACATGCGGTCATCGAGATATGTCATCTTCCCAGACGGCGCGCTCCATCACGGCGACGAAGAGGGCTGGGGACCAAACACACTGCCACCAAGAACACGATTGCTCTCAAGCGCCCAAGTTTCGACAGTTTGGGGACGCCTTGACCAGATGGGAATGGCGACGCCAAAACGAGCAGATGAAACGGTGAATTTTCAGTTGCTCCCTCGACCCGAAGAGGGCTCTGCGTACATGATTGGCGTGCAAGCAAATGGTGAGTATTGGAACTTCATTAGATACATCGAATCGGATGACATTGCTGATCCTGCTTTCCAAAATTTGATTCGCTTGCTTGGTCATTACGCTTGGGCGACCGACGAAGGTGAGAGTCAGCGGTATACAGCGCCGACGAGATACGATGTCGGTGCAAATCCATATGACAGGTATAGGACAGACGAGTGAAACGGCTTGCGTTTGTTCTCGTTCTTGCACTTAGCGCGTGTCAACAATCACAAAATCCGTGGGTTGAATGTTCGCAGTCAAGTGACGACATGCATGTGCAGTTTGTCATTGAACATGATGGAAAGATGACGTACCGCGGGGGAATGGACGTCATTGCTGAAAGAGACACATGGATCTATCAACTCGGTCAGGAAGACATAGAGCGTATTCAAATGTTACTTTCTGCACTCACGATGGAGCACATTGACTCTACGCAAGTTGTTTTGGTTAATGGCACGCAGATGTATGGTGATGAAGAGTGCAAAGCGTTGCTTGCGAAGTTACGGCAACTAGCAAGTAGTAGATTCGACGCAGTCATCGATGGTTTGCCGAAACCATCTGCAGATGTACTTATTCAACGTTCGATTGAGGTGGAGCGTCATGAACAAGAAGCGCGTCAATCCGCTGAGTGATTTCATCTGACATCGGGGTAATTGTTGAACCAAAGAACGCCACGGGCATGCCCTCTTTATTGATGAGGTATTTGCCAAAGTTCCACTCAGGCAGAACGCCAGTTGCTTCATGCATTGATTGGTACAGTGAAGAACGAGTTTGCTCATCAGTGATGTTCACTTTTGCCATGAGTGGGAACGTTGCATCAAACGAAGCGGCGCATGCTTGAATGGTGTCTGCTCCGCATGGTTCTTGTCCACCAAAGTCATTGCATGGGAACCCAATGACTTGAAAGTTTTCAAACGCATCATTGAGTTCTTGGAGTTCGCGATATTGTTTTGTGTATCCGCATTCGCTTGCGACATTCACGACAAGCGTCACACTTCCGTTAAGTGATTCACTGTTGAATGGTTCGCTAGTTAATGTGGTCCATTGGTCTTGGTAGATGTTCACTGTTTGTCCCTTTTCATGAGTTGAGTCAATGACAAGAGCGTCACAAGCGGAAAACTACTCACAGGTGAGGACGCCAAGAGCTCTACTTTTTGACAATTGAAATGGCGAGTTTTTCGCCGCTGACTTTTGTGTTCTTGAGTTCATTGAGAAGCGATTTTGGCAATCCAATGGGCAATTCAATGAAACTGAATCGGTCATGGAGTTCGATGCGCCCAATCTCTTTGTCTGTTAGACCTGAGAGGTCTGAGATAGCAGCAACAATCGCAGATGGTTTTACGCCATGCCCTTTGCCAACTGACAAGTGATACTTTTCCATACCAGCAGTGACTGGCGCGTCTTTCTTTTTCTTCTTCTTGCCGGTTCGCACTTTTTCTTTACGAACGCGCTTCTCGCCTAGTTGTGGTTTTTCGCGTTTCTTTTCTGAGACGCGTTCTTCCTTCTCGACCATGAGCGGCGATTCGCCTTGCGCCATGTTTGCAAGTGCTGAAGCAATTTGAATAGGGGAGACATCATGTTCGATGCAGTACGACTCCACGATACTTGCAAAGAGTTTGTTGTTCTCGCCACTTGCAATGGTGTCTGTGATGCGTTGTTTGAATTTTTCAACGCGGCGTTCATTCACTAAGTCGTGACTTGGCAAATCCATCCGTTCAATCTTTAATCGAGTTGCTTTTTCGATTGAACGGAGCATGCGCTTTTCACGTGGTGAAACGAAGAGAATCGCATCACCGTCTCGCCCAGCCCTTGCAGTTCTACCAATGCGGTGCACATATGTTTCGGCGTCATATGGAATGTCATAGTTAATGACATGACTAATGCGCGGGACATCGAGGCCTCGTGCTGCGACATCGGTTGCAATAAGAATGTCTAGCCGGCCATTCTTTAACTTGTTGACAGTCGTTTCGCGAAGTTTTTGCGGCATGTCACCGTTGAGGGCTTCAGCAGCAAAACCGCGTGCTTCAAGTCGCTCGGCTAGTTGCGTCGTCATGAGTTTTGTTCGTGCAAACACAAGAATGCCGTCGGTATCTTCCACTTCAAGAATCCGCGTTAGTGCATCAAGTTTGTGAAGTCCACTGACGACCCAATACCGCTGGCGGACTGTTGAAACAGTTGCGGTTTTTTCTTTGATGTGAATTGCTGCTGGATTGTTGAGATAACTTTTTGCAATCTTGCTGATTTGTTTCGGCATTGTTGCGGAGAAGAGCGCTGTTTGATGTTCAGTTGGAATTTGTTCAAGGACCCACTCGACATCATCGATGAATCCCATGCGGAGCATTTCGTCTGCTTCATCAAGGACGAGGCAACGGAGGTTGTCGAGGTTGATTGTTCCTTTTCGCATGTGATCCATGACGCGACCGGGCGTTCCGACGACGACATGGACACCTCTGTCGAGTGCCCTGAACTGAATGCGATAATCTTGACCGCCATAAATTGGTACGACATGGAAGCCCTTCATCTTCGCAGCGTACTTTTGAAATGCTTCAGAAACTTGAATGGCAAGTTCACGAGTTGGAGCCAGAACGAGAATCTGTGGGCTTCGCTGTTTAATGTTGAGATTTGCGAGCAGTGGAAGTGCAAATGCTGCAGTTTTTCCAGAGCCCGTTTGTGCTTGACCAAGAAGGTCGCGACCATCTAGTAGAGGGGGTATTGACTCTAGTTGGATGGGCGAGGGAGATTCATACCCCAATTCGCTGATTGCACGGAGAATCTTCTTGGGTAATCCAAGCGATTCAAAGGTTGGTATAGATGTTTCTGTAGACATGGGTGACTAAGTTAGGGCAAACAGGGCATTATATGCCAATTTGGATCAGGTCTAAGTGCAGATGTCCAAAGATACTCACCTAACTCTAGAATTTCAGTCAACAATTCTGTCAGTACTTTGACGAATCTTTGAACGTTTATTAATAGAGAAATGAAGTGATTAGGTTAACTAATCAAAGTATCAATTAGATTGGTAATTGCATTTGAGTTAGGAGTGATGTTTGGACCAAAAAATTGAATAGCATTCCCTTCTTGATCAACAATATATTTACCAAAATTCCAAGCTGGTATAGCACCAGCGCCAAACGCTAGCGCAGAATACACATCACATCGATCTTCTTCGTGTTTGATTGATACTTTTGACATTAGCGGAAACTTTGCGTTATATGAATTTGCGCAATGGCGAATTACTGCTTCGTCACCAGGCTCCTGTTTACCAAAATCATTGCAAGGGAAAGCAATAACTGAAAATGATTTTCTAGAGTAACTCTCATGCAATTTTTGAAGTTCGGAATATTGTTTTGTATAGCCGCATTCGCTTGCTACATTTACAAACATTGCGACTTTTCCTTTTAGGTGACTAAGATTTAACTCTTTGCCAGTTAAATCTGTACAAGTTAAGTCATATACATTCATTTGCTTGTCCTAAATTTAGCTTTTAAATGTTCATCTAGTTGAAGCATATTATTGAAGTGGCTTGCTTCTTTAAGTTTCGAAAGATTAATTTTGTCTGAACTCCGGCCGCCAATAACAAGCTCGATTTCTAAAGCATTTAAGATGTTTGACAGCGAAATGAGATCTTGATTAGTTTGTTTAACATCGATTACATCATTAATTGATATGCAAACCAGATCTATTTTCATGCGAGAATTTTTTACTGTTTGTTTAATAACGGATATTGGTGTGTGTGGTCCAATGTTAATGCAATTGCCTGCATTTTCCATAATTACTACACTTGTGCCAAGTGAAGGAAGTATGTAAATGTCTCCCTCAAGACTGCATGAAACTGCATTGAATTCAGTATGGCTAGAACTTAGGTATTGAGACAAAAAATTGATACAAGATATGCAAATCTGCGTTGCTCTATGCTCTAGAAAAATTGACTCGGCATCTTCTTCATGGATTTGTCCTAGAAACTCGAGACTCTTCTTGATTGTTCCATCAAAAATTTCTGCAAGGCTCTTTCCATTCATGAATTCATTTACAAGGTGTTGCTTTGCATAGTTGTCATTGCCTTCTTTAAGATATTGCAAGAAATCAATAATTTGCCTTTTTTGCGGCTTTTGAATATCGCCCATTGTGGTTGGTAGGCCAAGAACTTGAGGCTGAACTAATGTTAAATCACTTCCTCGGACATACTTGATTGCTTCATTGACTTCGATGCGGCGATGTCCTCCAGGTGTTTTGGTGCAGGGCATGACGCCCTGATCAAGCCATCTCTTTAAAGAAGATTCGCTTGAGCCAATTGCAGCGGCAAATTCCTTTGGAGAAATTGTTTTTGTAATTGGGATGCCCATTAGGTGAATTATACAAGAAAAATCGAAAATGAACGTTTTAAACGATATAAAACTTGATAAAAGTTGAAATATGACCTACTATCAACACAAATGAACGTTATGAACGATTATGAAAGGAAAATCTCATGTTAACTCAATCTTTATGTATAGCTATGGCCTCGTATAGCTTTGCCAGTGAAACAATTGTGGATAAGGCTATTGAAGTGGAATCGCTAAGCACTTTGGTGGCAGCAGTTCAGGCAGCCGATTTAGTAGAGGCTCTTAAGTCTGATGGCAATATGACAGTTTTTGCACCAACAAATGAGGCATTCGCAATGATTGATGACTCTGCGCTTTCATCTCTCTTAGAACCTTCTCAAAAGAATGAGTTAACGAGAGTTCTACTTCACCATGTCATTCCATTTAAGCTTGATAGTAAAGAACTTGCAGGTATGAGTTCGGTAACAACCCTCGCGGGGACAGAATTGAGTATTTCATTTTTAAATGGAAGAGTCCTTATCGATGAAGCTGTCGTTAACTCGGCTGACATTGAGGTATCAAATGGTATTGTCCATGTCATAGATAGGGTTCTGTTACCACCGCGACAAGTTGATCGAATTGAACAATTATTGCTATCTGCTATTGATAAAGGCGTCCCGCTTTTTAATGACGGAATGGGTGGCTCGTGTGCAGATATTTACGAGA
>JAKVBR010000140.1 GCA_022447165.1 Phycisphaerales bacterium
TCATCTGTTCTTGAATAAAGGGTATAAAGGACTCCGATTGCATATTCGCTTCCTGAACCAATTGAATAATATTGTTTCAGCAGGGTAACACCTAAATCGGATGCCACCATGAAAATGCCACCTTCATTTGCAATGAGAAATGTTGAGTCAATGTCACTGAAGGGTGTGTTGCTTGTTGCTGCTTGATCATTAACGAATGTGTAGTGTTCACGCAGCGCCTTCCAAAACTCTAAAAAGAAGGAAAAGATTTTCTTAGAGGAATTCAATTCTGGCGTTGGTCTTGAGGCAAGGTAATTATTAAGAATATCATCATAGACAGCCCATCCTGCTCCGCCGATAAGCGAATTCCCAATTCTTCCAATCTTAGGGGAACTTGCATTTTCTTGAGGCATGTGTTCTGTGTCGCCAAAACTTGTCAGCGTATCTGCAGCCATGACAACCTTGCCTTCTTTGCGTACTGCGACAATAACTGACATTATTCTTGAACTACCTTCAATGAAATCAGGTCTTGGACATCAATGAGAGCGACAGGGAAGTTGTCATCGTCAACGATTGGAATTTCGTCAATCCGATACTCTGTGAACATTTGCTTGGCATCTCGTACGAGTGATGACGTGTTCAATCGCATTGGGTTCAAAGTTGCTACTGACCCAATAGTTTCTTCCATTGGGGAATCATGCTCAAGAAGGAGTCGCCTTAGGTCTCCGTCAGTGAATATCCCACTTAGTCGGCCATCTGAATCGACAAGTAAGATTGCTCCTGCTCTTCGATTTCCTTCACTTGCTTTTGCTTGGCTGAGGGCATCTACAATGGTAGATTCTTGCTTTACCGTTGGTAGATTCTCGCCAACTTTAAAGCGAGTGATTTCGGTTATTGAACGGAGTCCAATACCAAGCATGCCGCCAGGATGATGTTTATGGAAGTCATCTGCCGTAAAGTTCTTTCGTCTTGAAAGAGCTAGCCCAAGGGCGTCACCGATTGCGAGCGTTGCTGTTGTCGTTGCTGTAGGGGCAAGATTAAGAGGGCACGCTTCAGATAAGGCTCCAATTGATAAATGTGCCGTGCATAGTTTTGCAAGTGGCGTATCGTCATCTTTCGATATGCCAATGGTTGCAATATCATCTGTTTTAAGTATTGCTGCAAGATTGACGACTTCTTCAGTTGTTCCGGAATAACTCATCAATATGACAACGTCATCGCGCCTGATTGATCCCAAATCGCCATGAACTGCCTCCGATGGGTGAACTACATGTGATGGCTGGCCTATGCTTGAGAAGGTTGCAGAAAGTTTTGAACCAATCAAGCCAGATTTGCCCATTCCGGAGAATACAACATGGCCCTTGCACGCAGCAAGCAAATCAAGAGCTGATGTCCACGTATTGGCAACCGAATCAGAAGATGTGAGCGAATCAATAACCGCTTGAATAGCGTCTGCCTCTGCTCTTAGTACTTCAGTGATAAACAAATGTTCTTCACTTAATTGTTCTGTAAGTTGTTTGCTCTTTGTGCTCATGGTCTATGATGCGTATTGTACCGAAGTTGATATTCACCATGTCCTTTTCTCAAGAACAGTTCAGAATCACAATTGATGCTTTTGATGGGCCTCTAGACCTACTGCTTTACCTCGTAAAACGTGCTGAAGTTGATATTTATGAGATTCCAATAGCTCAAATTGCTGATGATTACCTCGAAGTACTCCGGACCAGTGCTGCAATTGATGTAGAAATGGCCGGCGAATTCCTCGTGATGGCTGCAACCCTTATTGAATTGAAATCTCGTTCACTTGTCCCTGTTGAAAAACTGAGCGATATTAATGAGAACGATAAAATCGATGCTGATCCTACCGATCCAAAAGACGATTTGATTAGGCAACTGCTTGCATATCAACGATTTCGTACTGCTGCAGAGAAGTTAGATGAGCAGAAAAACGCACATGCACTGAAGTACAACGTCAAGATTAAGACAGCAATCATAGAAGAGCCAAGTAATGAACATGCATTAGAACTTGATGATGTCCACATCATCGATTTGGCAGATGCCTACGAGCATATCGCGAGTGCGATTGACTTTGATCGAATAGGTGAGCACCATGTTGCATTCGATGATGTTCCTATTGAGTTGTGCCAAGAAGACATTCTCGATCGTCTTCAACGTTCTCAATCTAGAAAGTTAACCTTGCAAGAAACGTTTCGTGGCATGCAGTTACAAGAACGCATTGGCATGTTTCTTGCGACGCTAGAACTTGTTCGACTGAGACAGATAACAATCATTCAAGATGAGCATTTTGATTCAATTATTATCAAGCCAATAGAAGAAACTACAGAAGCGCAGTCGCCTTCTTAAGCGCTGTAACCTCTTGGGGCAGTAAATCTCTCCACTGATTAGGCCTTAATCCTTTTAACTGCACAGGCCCAATGTGAGTGCGACGAAGGCGTTTAACAGGGTGACCCACAAGCGCAAGCATTCTGCGAATTTGGCGATTCCTGCCTTCACTTAACTCTATCGATAAAAGGGTGCGGTCGCGATCGTGTTTCGTGATTTCAATGCCATCTATGCTTGCTCGTTTTCCACCAACACGTTTGTCATGTTTAGTGTGAGCATCTGAAATGTATACGCCTTTCTTCAAGCGTTCTATTGTTTCATCACTGACTTTTCCTCTTACAGTGACCTCATATTTCTTTGTGACATGACTAGAAGGATGCATGAGTTTGTTTGCGAGTTCATTGTCATTTGTAAACAGAAGTAAGCCCTGACTTTCAAGATCAAGTCTGCCAATAGGGAAAATCCGATTACCTGAATGATGTTTTACAATATCGCCAACGCATGGCCTTTGTTCTGGATCGCTCATTGTTGATACAACGCCGCGCGGCTTGTAATACATCAAGAAGATAGGTTCTGCATGGAGGTTTAATTTTTGATCTTCAACTGTGATTCGATCAATCTCAGGATTAACCCAAGCAGGAAGAAAATCTACTTTAACTCCATTGACTCTGACTTTACCATCTTGAATGAGCTGCTCACACGCTCTCCTTGAACCTATGCCTCCTTTGGCAAGCACTCGTTGCAAACGCTCACCACGCTCAGCACTTTTATACTGTGAGGTATCATGTTCTTTAGAAGAGGCGTTTGTGTCCCAGCTCATAAAGTGTATTCTACCATTTGTAGTCAAAATGAAACGAATTGTTAAACGTATCCAAGAAGCACTCACAAATCCAAAAGGGGAGTTGACGCGTTGGGAGAGATTTGTGGTTTATCTCTGGCAACTTTCCAGAGAGGGCGCAAGCCAACTAGCAGATCAACGAGCAAACATGATGGCTGCATCATTGACGTATCGCACCCTTTTTGGCTTGCTACCGGTGACGGTCGTTGGAGCTGGAGTTGCAAGAAGTATCATGGGGGGAGAACGGTTTGAGCAGTTCCTGCATTCCCTTGTGCACGCTTCTGGATTGAATGACGTTACGGTGGATACGACCGCAAGCCACTCGATGTCCCTCGGTGGCTGGATTGCTGACGTCATCTCTTCAGGAATGGATGTCAATGTTGCTGCACTCACTTGGGTTAGTTTGCTTGTTTTGGTTTATTCTTCCATTGCGCTGATGAGCACAATTGAACATTGCTTTAACAGCATTTTTGAGGCGAAAGAATCGCGTTCATGGCTCAAAAGAATACCCCTTTATTGGTTTATTCTCACGTTTGGCCCAATTTTACTTGCCGTTGCTTTTTGGATCGACGGAAATGCTGACCACTTGTTCACCACAATTCTGCCTTCAAACTGGTTGGGATGGACTGTTTCAGCGATTTGGAGTTTATCAGTTGTTTGGGTATCAATGTTTGCTTTGTATACCCTAGTCCCATACGTTAAAGTAGACAGGAAAGCGGCATGTATTGGAGCGTTTGTAGCCACTCTCTTGCTGACTCTCGGCAAAGGGGGGCTCAATCTCTATTTCAGCCATGCACTTTCTCTCAAGCAGCTCTACGGCTCACTAGGCTTAGTCCCAGTGTTTATGTTCTGGCTCTATTTGATGTGGCTCATCACCTTATTAGGGCTTCAAGTCACATCGATTGTCCAAAATGTCTCTTTAGAGCGTAAAAACAACGTTTTCTAACAGATTCGCCCTTTTTTGAAAAGAATCCTCTATTTAACGCTTTTCTTTAAGTAAGCCAAAGTGGAGCATAATTATGACCGAATACAACAAAATGAACGGATTCAACAAACAGAACAGAAACTCTAGAAAATCACTTTTAGTAGATGTCACCTTCCAA
>JAKVBR010000141.1 GCA_022447165.1 Phycisphaerales bacterium
TGCTTGATTTGCTTCGTAAGGGCGATGCGCCAGACGCTAACCATGTGCTTGCAGGAGACACTGTTGACGAACAAACAGGAATGCGAAACCGATTAGACGATGTTGAGCGTGAACAACTTAAATCGCATGCTAAACTTGCATTAGAAAGAATGATTGAGATTACGGAATCAGCATCATGACGATTCAATGTGACAGACACCTGCTAGAGATCGATTTGCGTAGCGTCCCTGCATATCGATTTGATGTCGTTGTTGTAGGCGGAGGAGTTGCAGGTGATGCTGCGGCGCTTGCTGCAGCAAGTTACGGCAAATCAGTCGCTGTCGTCACGAAGTCACACATTGACCATTCAAACACCCAATGGGCACAAGGCGGCATGGCAGCAGTTGTTGCTGAGCAGGATACGTTTAGTTCCCACATTCAAGACACGCTAGACGTTGGCGTTGGACTTTGTAATGCTGAAGTTGTTAAAAAAGTCGTTGAAGGTGGACCTGAAGCAGTCCAGCGACTGCTTGCACTCGGCGCTCAGTTTGATCATACCCCATCTGGAATACTCGATTGCTCACGAGAAGGCGGCCACTCATTTGCACGAGTCGTACACGCACATGGTGATGCAACAGGTCGCGAAATCCAGCGAGTCATGTCAACGGCAGTGGCAGAACATGAACTCATTACATTGTTCCCTCACACCTTTGCTTTAGACATCGTGACAGCTGATGGAGAAGCATACGGCGTTGTTGCAAGAGACGCATCAGGCAATACGGTGCTCTTCTCGTCCAAAAACATCATCTTGGCAACTGGCGGCGGCGGTCAACTTTACCGTGAAACGACCAACCCGACGATTGCTACTGCTGATGGTGTTGCGATGGCGTTCAGAGCTGGTGCAATAATTCGCGACCCAGAGTTCTTCCAGTTTCATCCGACATGCTTGTACATTGCAGGTGCAGCACGCGTGCTCATTAGTGAAATCTGTCGCGGGCATGGTGGGGTCTTACGGAATCGGTTTGGTGACCGTTTCATGCCAGATGCGCATAAAGATGCAGAACTTGCTCCGCGGGATGTTGTGAGTCGAGCAGTCTTTAGACAGATGATTGAAACGCACGACACGAATGTGTATCTCGACTTATCAAATGTAGACGAAGACCCACACGCACTATTCCCTGGAATTAGCAAGATGTGCGGTTTCTTCGGAATCGATATTGCCAAGGATTTTGTACCTGTTCGACCTGGCGCGCATTACATGATTGGCGGTATTCAAGTTGACTTGCACGGTCAAACATCGATTCCCGGTTTATTCGCCGTTGGAGAATGTGCAAGTAGCGGTTTGCATGGTGCCAATAGGATGGGGTCAAATTCACTCCTTGAAGGCATGGTTCTTGGCGAAGCAGTCGGCATTGCTGCTGGATCGCGCATCATGGAAAGCCGCCCGCAACGTCCAGATAGGATTCTTAAACGCACGGTCGATACGCCTCCACGAGGTATCGAACTTGGCATTTCAGATTTGATTTACTCGATGAAATCATTGATGTGGCGCCATGTAGGCCTTGAACGAGATGAGGCATTGCTCAATGAAGCATCAGATCACCTTTCATTTTGGTTTGATGCAGCAAGACGGCTTGCCCCTGCTGAGCCACGTGCATGGGAACTCGTCAACATGCTCACTGTGGCAAGCATGGCAACGGAGGGCGCCTTATTGCGGAAGGAATCTCGCGGGGTTCACTACAGAACTGACTTCACAGAGATGGGTGAGTCGTTTCACACGCTCATTCAACCAACCATCGAAGAAAACCACTGCGTGAGTGGTGTCATTCAACATCAATTGTGTGGATCTCCTACTAGTGAAATGGCTTAAAAGATGCTTTGTAGCCCTTTTCCAACCATGAGCCCAATGAACAGTCCGCTTGTTGCAATGAGCACCTTAATTAAGATGTCTTCACGCCTTAAAAGCCATTTATACTTGTCTTTCCATCGTTTTAGGTTCATTGTTCTCTTCCAAATCGGCGCAAAAAGCACCGCTCTTCAACGCAGTACGCAAGAAAAGCATAAAAAGTTTAACTTTTTATCGAATTCGCTTGGAGTTAGTTACAACCCCAGTTTCCAATGACTTCAAGAAGGTCAATGACATCAACGGTTCCATCAGAGTTGACATCTGCATCTTCATTGTCTGAGCCCCAATAGGCGATAACTTCGAGGATGTCTGACACATCAACATAGTTGTCACCATTGACATCGCCAATACAATCAGATGGGCAATCAGGTACATCTGCAAGGTGCATCAGTTCATTGACATCACCTGGCTTAAAGATACCAAGATTCAATTCGCCTTCATCAGGCCCTTGATCTGCTGTAAACCAGAATGTGTAAGTGCTACCCCATCGAATTGCATTTGCCCACTCATTGGTGTCGTATGAAACAGTTGACCATTTCACAGTTCCCTCACTGTGAGAAACATCCCAGTCAGTGCCATCAATAATTTCGCCGCTTCCATGATTAATGTCATTGAAACCAATGTCGCTCACAGTGACACAGTCGCCAACAGGCACTTCAAATGATTGGATTGAACGGTCGCTGTTCATGTTATGAATTGCGTAGACATAGCGCCATGTTCCATCACCTAAGTCATTGACGCGTACACCAACTTCAAGCAAACCCTCGTCTGGAACTCGGAGTGGGCGTAAGTCAACATCTTCGTCGAAGAACTTCCAGCCATGCATTGCTGAATCCTCAACTTGGGTTGTGCTCAATCCAATAGGATTGAGACTTGGTGAAAATTTAATCCATTTGTACGAACAGTTATTATCTTGGTTGTTCCACTCTGCATCATCAGGTGAAACATATTGACACTCAAGAAAGTATACGGCGCCTTCATTCAATGCTGGGTCAATGTCTTCTTCTTTGAGGTGTAACTTGCCACGCATCCCAGAATCGCCAGTTGGTGAAATTGTAAATGGGTAGTCGTAATATCCAGTATGTGCATTTATTGCTGAACGAGGTGCAGTTGCATCAGCGTTGAGTCCAGCCCAATAGGTGTCTGCACATCCAATGCCAAGTGTCGAACAAGGCGTAGATTGGCAATCGCCACAACCTGGTTCACTCACTGCACAAAAAGAATGCTTCAGCCATGCCGTTCCAATTTGCTTAAAGATTCCGTCTTTAAGTCGATATGCTGTTTGAGCAATCACCGGAACTCTGTTTGTTCCGCCATACCATTCTGCTTCAGCATCGCCGAAGTTACAAGATGTTGTACCAAATGCAAACCCGAGCACGCCGTTTTCTTGTCCATAAAGATTCATGTCCAGGCCATTGCCTGATCCACCAACAAACCACCCCACCACATCTGGGCCACGCAACGGTTCATCGTCACCACGCGTTTGATTTTTTGTACCTGCTTCAAGAGTGCCCATCACAACGAGTGCACTGATAGTTAAAGCAGGAATTGCAAAATATTGTTTTTTCATATCTGTCTCCAAATGGGTGTTAGCCGAACACTATCAGAGCATGAAAAGCGTGAAATTGCAACTTGAAATCCATAACTTTTCGATGTTTGGTACGCTAGTAGACATGATTATTGAGCGACTTTTCGACCCCGATTTGGCACATGCAGCATGGCTCATTGGTTGCCAAAAGACAAAACAAGCGATTGTTATTGACCCTGCTCGGGATATCGATAGGTACATCGATGCTGCTTCCTCGCGGAAGTTAACGATTACAGCCGTCACCGAAACACATATTCATGCAGACTTTTTGAGCGGGTCAGAATCGCTTGCTTGTGTTGCAGGTGCGACGTGTTACCTTTCAAAAGAAGGCGGTACAGATTGGCAATATGGTTGGATTCCTCAAAGTGAAGCAGATTGCAAACTTGTTGGCGATGGAGATGAGATTTGGGTCGGTGAAGTGAAGTTGCGAGTGATTCATACGCCGGGTCATACGCCTGAGCACATTTGTTTTCTTGTTTTTGATGCTGGAGAGGAGGAGCCAATTGGCATCATTTCAGGTGATTTCGTTTTTGTCGGTGATTTAGGTAGACCAGATTTGCTTGAAACTGCTGCTGGAATTGAAGGGACGATGGAGGCATCAGCGAAGCGGTTGCATGAATCTAGCATTGCGTTCAGTGCACTTGATGACTTCATGCAGGTTTGGCCAGCACACGGTGCGGGAAGTGCGTGCGGCAAAGCGCTAGGAGCAGTGCCTCAATCAACAGTTGGGTATGAGAAACGAACAAATCCTCCCCTGCAACTGCTCGATGATGAGCAAGCATTTGTTTCATACATGCTTTCTGAACAGCCAGAGCCACCTCGGTACTTTGCGAAGATGAAGCAAATGAATCGTGATGGCGTACCTCGAATGGACACATTGCCAGCGCTTAAGGAAATTGTCTGCCCGAATGAACTTCAAAGCGCTTCAGCGTCTGCAACTGTGATTGACACCCGTCCTTGGAACGAAGTGAGGGATGGGCACCTTGAAGGTGCAATATGGTCACAAGCAAATGGTGACTTCCACCGATTTGCTGGGTC
>JAKVBR010000142.1 GCA_022447165.1 Phycisphaerales bacterium
TGACAGTAGGACGGATGTAAAAGAAGGGACGAGTGTTACGTATCGTCAGGTAAGGAAGCGTCTTGTTGATTACTTTGGGGCTAATCGTCGTCTTGAAGATATCACTGTTGGCGAGGCAAAGCAGTGGCGGAGAAATCTTCTCCAAAGTGGGTTAACAGAAGCCACCGCAAACCGATCTGCAAGCACAGCAAGTCAGTTTTTTAATGCCGCAATTGATCTTAAAGTCATTTCAGACAATCCATTTAGAAGTCTGCCAAAAGTAGTGCGAGGAAATCACGAGAAATTTCACTATGTAGATAGGTTGACCATTGAAAAGGTAATCGAAGCATGTCCAAGTGCAGAGTGGCGATTACTTGTTGGACTTGCTCGATATGCTGGGCTTCGTATACCCTCAGAAGCTGTCTCGCTTAAGTGGGAGGATATTTCACTTGATGAGAATTCAATCACTATTACAAGTCCCAAGACAGCACACCACGGCAAAGGCACAAGAGTATGCCCCGTCTTCCCAGAATTGCGTCCACTGCTTGAAGATGCCAGAGAAGCCGCATCAGCAGACTCAGTGTATGTCCTACAACACTACAGGAATCCAACCCAAAACCTTCGTACACACTTCCAGCGAATCATCAAGAAGGCAGGCGTTGAGCCATGGGTGAAGTTGTGGCAAAATCTTCGTGCATCTTGCGCTACTGACTTAGCAGATGAGTTCCCTGAGCATGTTTTAACGAAGTGGTTAGGGAACACGCCCAAGATTGCAAAAGAGCATTACTTGCAAGTGACTGATGAGCATTGGAGACGTGCTGCAACTGTCGGAACAACGCATGAACAAAGCGCATCAAAATCCGCATCAGTACCCAGCGGTTTGGGCATGAATCGTCATGCACAGAGTTTTCGTAGTAAATCTGTAACTGTAGACGGTGCAAAGAGAAACACCTACCTGCATAAACAGGTAGGTGTTAAGGGATGGGCGAGACAGGATTCGAACCTGTGAAGGCGTACGCCAGCAGATTTACAGTCTGCCCCCTTTGTCCACTTGGGTACTCGCCCTATTTGCTCTGATTTGGTATATTACTCGCCTCGCGGTCATCAGGCAAGCTCTAGCAGGTCTCTTGGCAGCAAAGCCACCGTAGCTCAACTGGTAGAGCGCATGATTTGTAATCTTGAGGTTGCGGGTTCAAGTCCCACCGGTGGCTCTTTCAAAAACACACATCGGATGATGTGTGTTTTTTTATGAGAACTATCTATTCGAGAGAAACTTTTCAGAGTGTTTGATTTTACCTCTATAAGCGTCATGGCAATGTCTACATGACTGCTCGACTTGATTGAACAAGTAGTCAATTTTAGTGTTGCGCTGTACTTGGCTTAGCGCATCTTCAAGTCCACTTGCGTGATGCATGGCGTTAACAATTTGAGTTTCAAAATCATATGGGTATTGGTTAAGTTCATCGCTTACTTGTATTTCTCGTAATACTTCAACAATGAGTCCCGCATCCGAAGCAGGAGCAACATCTGGATGTGACTCAGGGACATTCCAGTGATGCGACTGGGCAAGTTTAAGTCGTTCAAATGCTCGATTTATCTCAATCATTTGCTTAGTCATTCCTTCTGGCATTACTCTTGCTCGAAACTGCACAACTGGGATGTCAGTAACCTCGTTCTGATTGTCGACAGAGTCCCACAAGCCACAATACGCAGGAGAAGTTCCAGATTCATTCATCTTTTGATGCATTTCATTTTTCGTTGCAAGCCCAAGTCCAACAAGTGCAATTCCTGCGGCTGCAGCTGAGCGGTGCTTCCCATGATGGCAATGGATGTAGACGTTGCCTCTCTGTAACCCATAATGCGTTGCGCTGACAATTGAGTTTCGCTTTGATTCACTTTGCATGCCATAGTGCATTGGAATGTGAATTGTTTCAATGTCGTACTTTTTGGCAGCGATGACATTTGGTGGCACGCTGTCAACACAGATGATGGTCTTTACGCCCATTGAAGCAAGATGTGGATAATGAGAAATGCTTGGCTTTTGTCCAGATATCACACATTCATGAAAAGAAACAAGAAAGGGTGGTTCAGTTTGTTGTTTTGGAAGCGATGCACATGCACTAATAATCAGCAAGCAAATAAGTGAGTTCATGAACCTCATCACTTTCCATTGTACACATTCGGGTACTATATCGAGCCCTTGACTGAACACGAACCCAAACGATTCACTCGCGTGACGTGCGCGCCAACCCTAGCACCGTATCTCAAAGAAGAGTTAGCACAACTCGGATTTGAGTGCTTGTCGATGGACAAGACTGGCGTTGAAATCAAAGCGTCCACGCAAGAGGCTATGCGATTGAACTTGCAATTGCGAACGGCGTTTCATGTCTTGCAACGATTTGCTGACATCAACTGCAGAAACGCGGATGAACTGTACAAAGAAGCGAAGCGTCTTCCATGGGACCGCGTCATCGACCCAAACGGGTATTTGTCCGTCACTTCAAACGTCAACAACCCAACCATTACAAACTCAATGTTTCCAAACATGCGGCTCAAAGACGCCATATGTGACAAACTTGTTGAGCAAGTCGGTAAACGCCCAGATGCTGGTTCTAAACAAGATGGCATGGTGGTTCACATGCACTGGCGGGAAAACAAAGCGAGAATCTATCTTAATCTCACTGGAAGAAAACTCTCTGATAGGGGATATCGAAAAATGCCATTCATGGCGCCTATGCGGGAAACGATTGCGGCTGCTGTGTTAATGGAAATGGGTTACACGGGCGAGAAACCTCTTGTGGTTCCAATGTGCGGAAGCGGAACGATAGCAATTGAGGCGGCGCTCATGGCTAAACAACGAGCGGCAGGGCTACTTAGAAGTGGATACGCGTGTAATCAGTTTTTGGGTATCAGTGAAGACGATTGGCGGCAAGCACGAGCGGATGCTAAGAAGATGGGTTCGAAGAACGATCCTGCGCCGATCATCGCAAGTGACATTGAAGAAGATGCGGTGAATGCAGCCCTTAAGAACGCAATAACTGCTGGGGTCGATCATCTCATCGAATTTCACCTGTGCGATTTTGCAGAAACTCCACTTCCAGAATTGAAGGGCGACGTTGTTTTACATGGCGAGTACGGTCTTCGGCTAGGTGATGATTCGCTTATTGAAACCTACAATCGGATGGGTGACTTTTTTAAACAGCAGTGTGCAGGATGGACGGGTTACGTCTTTACATCAGGCAAACCCCTCATTGCTGCAATGAAGTTAAAGGTGTCAAAGCGAACGCCGTTTACGAATGCAGAGATTGATTGCCGTCTACTGAAGTATGAGTTGTACGAGGGGTCAAGAGAACCTAAAGCATCAAGTAACTCGTAGGATTATCAGGGCACTGTTTAAGTCCGCACTCTAAAAAAGTCGTTACAACATTAGCAATTGTGACTCCTAAGGCAATCCAGAACGCGCCATGTGCTATAGGTGAAATTTTTTGCGGCCTCTGAGTTTCATCCGAGGGCGGAGTTTCAAATTGCGAATCAAACATGAACATGATGCCAAGTAACAATATGGTCGCCATGAAAATTAGAAGTGCCCAAGTGTATAGGTGCATTCCCATGACAGGGTCACCGTAGCCAGTGCTTCCTTGTCCGGGAACAATGTGAAGTAACACTTGCCGAGTTGACACGCACGCTCCAAAGACAGCGCTGAGGATACACATCCCGTAATGCATGGGGCGAATGCCAAAGCGAAGGTTCATAATGACGCCGCACGCTATGCCTAACATTGCAAGTCGTTGTAGCAAGCATAGTGGGCAGGGGAATTCCCCTTTAATGAACTGGACTCCATACGCGCCAACAAGCGGAGTACAAATCATAAGTAGAAATACAGTGTTAACGCTTTTTGCAAGTTTTGGTGTCATATTAAAAATTTAGATCTAGCGGATCTGAGACGTGGTGTTTGAACCAAAAGCAGCACAGAATGAGATTTATAATAAAGAGCACAAATGCAGACTTTCTCTTGCCCTTCCAGGCAAGAGCCATAACAACTGCAAACAATGAAAAGAGTATGACCATCATGACATTGTCAGTATCGGCAGTTTTGATTGGTTTTAACCTGTTTAGTCAATAAATATTTGTAAACAATCAACCAATGCCACACAGAGACGTTGGCGTAAACCTCTGCCTCTGTGCGGACGGGTGGATGGTAAAAAGTAAGAAGAAAGAAAGTATTTGTTGTTAAGCGCTGTAGCGTGATTCCATTTCACTTGCGCGTTCTTTGAGTTTATTGATGCCTCTGTACTTCCAGTTGTTGACGGTTGAAACTGGAACGCCAAGCGATGCAGATGCTTCCTCATAACTGAGCCCTTCGCAGACGACGAGTCGTACTGCATCACGTTCGTGGGTTGGCAAACTGTTGAGTGCTTTTGTAATCTCAGTGTTTGACCACTCTGGTTCTACTTGTTGGTTTTTTCGTAGGTCGCGAACTG
>JAKVBR010000143.1 GCA_022447165.1 Phycisphaerales bacterium
TGTAGACATCGTCTCTGTTCATCTTCATTGCGGAAATGATTTCGTCGAGTTTTTGACCGGCCGCGCCAACAAATGGGATGCCCTGTTTGTCTTCTTCTTCACCAGGCGCCTCGCCCACAAACATGATGTCTGCGTTTGGATTTCCACAGCCAAAGACGATGTTTGTATATCCACTTACATTCTTGCAGTGCTCGCAATGCGCTGCATGTTGCTGTTCAACGACGTCGAGCGTCAACGCGTCACCTTCAGTTGCTGTTTGCTCAGGTAATTTCGGTATAAAGTCAACGCCAAAGAGTTTTGAAGTTGCTTTTAAAAATGCTTGTTTATCTGTCATGTGGTCTACGTTCTACTATAAGCGTCACGGGCCCATCGTTGTGAATCTCGACATCCATTTTCGCACCGAAAATGCCGCACTTTGTTTCGATGTCGTGTTCGGCCACTAATTGTTCCCTCACAACTTCAACAAGGGGTTCAGCGACCTCTGGTTGCGCCGCAGTGACAAAACTTGGGCGGTTTCCCTTCCCGCAATTCCCAGCGAGCGTAAACTGGCTGATGAGAAGAATGCTGCCATCCACATCTAGAACGGACAAGTTCATTTTGTCCTCGTCATCATTAAAGATGCGGAGTTTCGCAATCTTCCCGGCAATCCACTCGGCTTCAGAAGCCCCGTCACCTTCTTCGGCACCGAGCAAAACGCAGAGTCCTTGCTCAATCGAGCGGACATACCCTTCGGCTTCGACGGTGACACTCGCTTTTGAAACACGCTGAACAACTGCAATCATGCATGCTATTGTGGCTTCAATCAACGGTTTGTGTAGCATCGCCCAAAAAAAAGAGAACCCGTTGTCAAAAACAGACGGGCTCCTGTGTGGGGGGTAGGATAGTCGTGCCTTGCGGCACATCCCTTTATTCGTTGGAACCCTAAAGAAGGTTCCCCTAATTCGTAAAAAATCAAGAAAGCATCATCGCGCAACTTGAAACAAGGACAGCGCCTCTGTCATCACACGCTTGTCTGTAATCTATGAGTTCAATCTCGCTTGGAATAGCGAGTTTGAGCACTGCAGACATGTTTCCGATGCTACCCCATCGAGTTGCGTTGTTGTTCCATTTCATCGCCTCGATGAATTGGTCAGCGTCGTTTTCCATAAACTTCGCCATCATTTCGCGGTCGTGCCGTTCAACGTCAAACTTCCGCTGGTCATCAACTGGACGGGGTTCACCAAACTGCGGTCCAACATGACTGAGATCGGCTGATGATACGAAGTAAGTCCTGCCGCCAACTTGATCGAGCGTTTCAGCAAGCGCTTTGACAAATTCGTCAGTTGTCGTGCGTTCACCGTCATCTTCAATCATGTCAATCATTGGTGAGGGAATGAGGGCAGCAACAATCGGTACGTCACCGAAACAATATTGAATCCATGGGAGATGGAGTTCGATGGAATGCTCTGCGCAGTGGTCTAAAACATCGACGCTTACGCCACTGCCAAGTTTTGATTCAAGTGACTGAACAACTTTCTGGTCGATGTTCGCCGTCCCGATGGGCGTGTCAAAACCAAGCGTGCTCAGTACAACGCCATCACCATTGCCAAAGTGATTCGTTCCAAGAATAACGATTCGGTCTGGTGCTTCTGCATTCTGCCACGCATAGTAAGCGCTTGCGTAGTTTGGCCAACCCCTGTTGTAATCAAGGTGAGGCGCAACGATTCCAGTAATCGTTTCTTCAATCTCAGGATCGTCCGTTTCCTCAAACCACTTCTGAATCGCCTCCTTACATGCATCACTATCTTCGCCAAGGGTTGCGCTCGCTTTTGCGGGGAAATACCCAATGCTTTTTAAATCAGAGAGTTTTTCTTCTTCTAGTTTTTTAGATGTGGGACCCCATAACAGACCTACTGAGTCAAGTTTTTGTAAGAGTTCAATGAATTGCTCAAGAGGTGCTTTGGTTGCATTAGCAATCTCCTCAGCAGTTCTCTGACCATCAATCTGTTGAACCACTGAAAAAACTTGCGGTGGAATCGCCACAGTTTCTTCAGTCAATGCAAAAACATCTCTGAGTAAGACAAGCGGAGTATCGCCCTTTTTAATTGGAATGGGCTGTAAACCACGCAGGGCAGGCATCTGAAGATGTTCTGGAAGGTCCGAGAATGACATAAATAGGTCCTCTAATCAATTTCTTTTGAATATGCTGAATAGTTAGGGTTTCTTAGCCGAAACAGCAATAGTTTACTCAGAATCCCGTTGTATTGTGTTCAAACTTGCCCTTTATGGCAGTCTTCTTACAATACCCAATTACGCTCAATATTTAGAGTTATCAATTCCTAAGGAAATGGAAGAATAGAAATGATTAAGAAAAGAATTGCAGTTTCAATTTTGACACTCTCTCTCATTGGTTTCGTATCGCTCGAGTTATACGGACAAGACAAGCAAACACCATCGGGATTAAGTGGAACGAAAGCACCTACAACAGTTGGAGGAGCAAGACCGTCATTTGGTATCTCACCAAACACCCAGCCCGCGAATGATGATGCTGAACAAGTCATTACGGCCTCGCCAGCATCACTCGACTTAGGTGAGATTTCAACAAGTGAAAAGGCAACGGATGTCATTACGCTTACGAACACAAGCGATGCTCCTGTCAAGATTCTTCAATCCAAAGCAAGTTGTGGTTGCACAACTTCGGACTTCAAGCCAAATTCAATCATTATGCCTGGCGAATCACTTGATGTTGAAGTGCAAATGGACGGTAAGGGTAGAGCAAGAACAATTTCAAAAACAGTGACCTTTAACATTGAGGGATATCCTTCACTGCGAGTACCTGTCAAGGTAAAAACAATCGCGTATGTCACAATTGACAGAAACCCAATTACGATTGGCGACACACCAACAACAAAACTCACCCTTACATCAATCGATGGTCAGCCCTTTAAAGTGACCAACATGGTGCCTGCAGTCAGTACTGGTTTTGCAAAAGAGGCAGCGCCTGAACAAACCATCGAAATTGATTGGGATACATGGTGGCAAGAAGTCAAGTCAACAAAGATGACCATCCGCCTTGACCACCCACTGTGTAAAGAAATCACAACGAATGTGAGATTGAATCCAGAGCAACGTGCAAGATTAAACAAGAAAATCCAAGACCTGCGGAAAAATGGAGACTTGCTCACCAAAGACCCTACGAAACCACTCACTGGCGACCAACTAGCACGGCATATTAAAGCAGGGCAAGGCGAAAAAGTACTTAAGTACATCAAAGATGGCAAAGGGAAATACAACGCAGTCGATAAAGGTGGCGTTTCACTTTTAAGTGTTGCTGCTGAAGAAGGCGATGCCGATACGATCGCTGGTTTGCTTGAGATGGGTGAAGATGTAGAACGCGTAGACCGTGTGAATCGCACACCGCTCATGTACGCTGCACGCTCCAAAAACAACGATGCAATTCAAGTGCTCCTTGACGCGGGTGCTGACATTCAATCACGTGACAGACTTGGGAATGCTCCAATCTCGTGGGCTGCTGGGTTTGGTAGCGCTGATGGCGTTGCACTCCTTATTGAAAATGGAGCTGACGTGAATGTCCGCGATGCGGTACTTGGTTACACACCGCTACTCTGGGCATCTGGGTTTGGAGATGCGAATTCAATCCCAATTCTGTTGGAAGAAGGCGCTGATGTGAGCGTCCGCGATAATGCAGAGGGTCGAACACCATTGATGCACGCAGTTCGCACAGGCACGCTTGCCGGTGTTGAGCTACTTCTGGGTGCAGGCGCATCGTTGACAGCCATTGATAATGGCGGGCAAACGGCAGTGATGATTGCAGCGGGCAGTAACAACGTCACGCTTGCAAAAGTCAAACTGCTCGTTGAAAGGGGTGCAGATGTCACTGCTAAGGATAAAGCGGGCTTGAATGCGTTAGACCACGCAAAATCGCGAACAGATGCTCAAGGCGAACTCATCGTCGAGTATCTTGAATCGATCTAAGCGAAATTGTTTAAAAGGTGTTTTCAGCCC
>JAKVBR010000144.1 GCA_022447165.1 Phycisphaerales bacterium
TAAAACAATTTGAATATAAATCTGCTTTGTTTATTCACTCAGAAAACGGAATTGATAAAAACTTTAAGATGGCATCTGCTAATATACCAAAAGTATCAATTTTGAATCAAAAAGGCATTAACTGCTGCGGTGACAGTAGCGTCATTGCCCGTGAAATTGACCCACGGCGCATTCATCCAAGGGTTTGACGCGTTGCGTTCTTCTAGAAGAATGTCTCTTCGCAATTTTGCAACGGCATGTTGCCACTCTTGTCTTGAATCTAACACTTCAAGTGAGGTCAGCAGCGTTTCAAAATGTTCGTCTGCTTCGACTGCGCGCTCAAGTTCGATTTCTAACTTTTTCTTGCGAGGTAATTTTTCATCAATCGGCGCACTTAATCTTCTTGTGTCATCGCCATACTGCTCAAAGATTGCTCGAACAATCAATTCTTGATCGTATTCGACGAGCGGTCCAATGGTTTCATTGAATTGTGCTGGAGTACACAATGGCTTGACCGAAAAGGTAGCAATCATGAGTCCGTAAACAAACATCACCCCATCATACGAAGAAGTACTCTACTCATTGCGTAAAAACTACGGTCTTGGGTGATATTTGGCGACAACCGCTTTCAATTGGCTACGATCGATGTGCGTGTACACTTGCGTTGTCCCAATATCGCTATGCCCGAGCAACTCTTGCACAACACGCAAATCTGCGCCACCTGCAAGCAAGTGCGTTGCAAAACTATGTCTAAGCGTATGCGGGTGAACATGCCCAAGTTCAGCAAGTTTTGCTGCCTTACGGACAATTTGCCAAATTGCAACTCGTTCAAGCGGTCTACCAGTGTTTGAGAGCAGGAACTTGCCTTCATCTCGTCCATCGTCAAAACGCAAAAGGTGTGGTCGTAACTCATCGTTGTATTGTTCAATCGCTTCTCTTGCTGGCTTACCAATAGGAACAAGCCGATCCTTACTCCCTTTGCCTGTCACAAGAACAACACCAAGCGACTCCTTAAAGTCATCCGGCTTAACACCAGCAACTTCACTTGCGCGCAAACCGCCAGCGTACATTAACTCTAATAGCGCTCTGTCCCGTTGCCACAACTTTCCAGATGCTGGATTTGCTGCCTCAATCAGTTTTTTCATTTTCTGAGGCGAGAGCACATCTGGCAAACGTTTCCACCGCGTTGGTGTTTCAAGTAAACGCGCAGGGTCGTGTTCAATTTTATGTGATGCTTGTAAGAATCGAAAGAACATCCGGATTGTTGATAGGTGCCGAGCGATGCTAGAGGGTTGCAAACCCTTGTCCTTATGAAGTGAACGAATGTGCGCTGCAAGTAGCGCTGGCTCAACTTCGCTTGCACAATCAATACCTTCAGCAACTACTTTGTCGCGAAGTACACTAAGGTCACGGCGATAGGCCTCGAGCGTTGCTGGCGACAACCCTGCTTCAACTCTGAGATAACCAAAAAAATCACGAACCTGTTGGTCGTAGTTCGACTGCTTGACCATTGATTGTCATATCTAGAGAAGGGTTTCGCTGGATTCCGGAAAGACGATGATACACTTGGCACGTGTTGTAAGAACCAAGACAAACATCACATGCTTCATCAAGATGGGCTAGCGTGAATCTTGACGCACACGACACATAACCGTCATCAATGAATGGGCATGTTTGTGATTGATTGTGTTTGCTTGGCATGGTGCTTTTGAAAATATCGGCACGATGCATATGTCGAGCGTATATTCTCTTAAGAAGTTGAATGCACCCACTGCTCAAATGTCAGTTCAATGGCATTTTTTTCATCTGGAGGTCGTTTTTCGGATGTTTTGAGCGTCCAGTCAGAAGTGCTATATTCAGGAAAAAAAGTGTCTCCATCTATGGAATAGTGAATCCTCGTGATATGCATCACCTTCACTTGCTCCATTGCGAGTTTGTAAATCTCGCTTCCACCAATGACAAAGAGTCGCATTTCTCTTGCATGCGAAATCGCTTCATCAATAGAGTGCACGACCGTAACGCCATCAGGAGAAAAAGATGAACTTCTCGTAATGACGAGATTTAGTCGATCGGGTAGGGGCTTCCCAATAGAGTCAAACGTTTTGCGTCCCATGAGCACGGCATGCCCAGACGTCAGCGTTTTGAAATGCTTTAAATCTGCTGGAAGGTGCCACGGCATATCACCATCTAATCCGATGACATTATTTTCAGTTATAGCGACAACAAGTTCCATTTTTACACAGCAACAGGTGCAGCAATATGCGGTTGCGGGTTGTAATTTAAAATCTCGATATCATCATAAGTGAATTCAAAAATTGAATTGACCGCAGGATTCAGTTTCAATGTCGGGCGTTCACCTGGCGTTCGCTGAAGTTGTAACTCAGCTTGTTCCATGTGATTGCTATAGAGATGCGCGTCACCTAATGTGTGAACAAAGTCGCCGACCTTTAAATCTGTTACTTGCGCAACCATATGTGTAAGCAGTGCATATGAAGCAATGTTAAAAGGAACGCCTAAAAAGATATCCGCGCTTCGTTGGTAGAGTTGACATGACAATTCGCCATCAGCGACATAAAACTGAAACAGTGAGTGACAGGGTGGAAGCGCCATTTCACTGACTTCTCCGACATTCCAAGCGCTCACGATATGCCTACGCGAGTTGGGATTGTTTTTAATTCCATCAATCAGATTTTCGATTTGATCAACGGTTGAACCATCTGCAGTTTGCCAATGTCGCCACTGCGAACCATAGACGGGACCAAGTTCACCATGTTCATCTGCCCATTCATCCCAAATGGAAACACCGTTCTCTTTCAGATATGCAATGTTTGTTTCACCCTTCAAAAACCATAAAAGCTCATGGATGATCGAACGAGTATGCACCTTCTTTGTGGTTAAAAGAGGGAATCCCTCACGCAAATCAAACCGCATTTGGTAGCCAAAAACGCTTTTTGTTCCCGTTCCAGTTCGGTCACCCTTTTGAGTTCCATGGTGATAAACGTGTGATAGTAGTTCTAAGTATTGTTGCATCTTTTCTTCGTTCTGAAGATACCATAACAGCGTAGCATTATGAGTGAAAAATGTCCATTACTTGAGATTCGTGGCCTCTCTGCAGGATACCACCAAAATGGAACCGAGTTCCCCATTCTTGACGGTTTATCTTTTGCAATTGAAAAAGGGCGTTCCCTTGGCGTTGTTGGCGAAAGTGGGTCTGGGAAATCAACGCTTGCGAAATGCGTTGTTCAATTGCTCCCGATCACATCGGGGCTCATTCTGTGGCAGGGGAATGACATCGCACAGTTTGACAAAGCAAAGTCGATGCATTTAAAAACGGAACTGCAAATGATTTTTCAGGATCCGGGGGGTTCACTCAACCCCTACATGAAAGCGGGCTCAATCATCGGTGAACCACTGCTCGTTCATGGGCGACTAAGTCGTAAAGGAAGAGAGCACGAAACCCTAAAGTTGTTAGAACAAGTTGGACTTCAAGCGAGTGACGCCAATAAGTATCCGCACGAGTTTTCTGGTGGGCAGAAACAGCGGATTGCAATTGCAAGAGCATTGTCACTCAAACCATCATTGCTAGTGTGTGATGAACCAACTTCAGCACTTGATGTTTCAGTTCAGGCGACCATCCTCAATTTGCTTTCGGATCTTCAAGAAGAGTATGCGCTAGCCATGCTATTTATCTCGCACGACATTGCGGTCGTACACCACATTTGTGATGAAGTTCTTGTGTTAGACAGGGGCAAAGTGATTGAATACGGTAAAATCAAAGATGTCATTCATGCTCCAACACACCCGAAAACAATCGAGCTCATCGAATCTTGCTGAACAAACGGTTTAGTTTGCGAAGCGAATGTCTTCGCCATCTTTCATTTTATATGGGTGCGCGCCAAGATTGTTTTGAGCAACCCTATGCATCCACGTTTTAGTAAGTGAAACGATTGAATCACCAATGGAATCTAGTGGTTGTGCAAAAGATGGTTGCCAATCGGTCATTCCTGCTAAGTCCTGTGTGACGACGACTTGTCCATGACACGCTGTACCAGCACCGCAACCAATCACTGGGATGGATGTTGCATCGACAACTGCTTGTGACACTTCTTCAGGTACTGCCTCTAACAGAAGCATTGACGCTCCCGCTTCTTCCATCGCAACCGCTTCCTTGACAATCGTTCTCGCTTCGTCTGCGGTTCGACCTGCAGAAACATATCCGCCAGTTTGTTTGGCGTGTTGTGGTTTTGAACCAAGGTGCGCAACTGCTGCAATGCCTGCATTACAAATGGCTTCAAAACGCTTTGTCCATGTTCCATCAACCTCGAGTTTGACTGCATCAGCGCATCCTTCAGTGAGGAAACGGCCTGCATTCGAAATCGCAGACGCTTCATCGGTTTGATAACTAAGAAATG
>JAKVBR010000145.1 GCA_022447165.1 Phycisphaerales bacterium
CCATACACTTCCATCTTCACATGTTATTGTTAATGCAACAGGGCATACCCAATCCGCCTGGTTTTCTAAAGTGATAGTAGCTAACCATTCATCATTTTCATTTTTCTGTTTAACTGCAATAACCGCTTGATCTAATTGCATTGTTGATTCGAAGAACCCTTTAAAAAACCATTGAAGATCCATTCCTGACATATCCTCCATAGTTCTATAAAAATCAGATGGACGAGGCGATTTGAATGCCCACCGGCGAACATATTCTTTGAATGCTATATCAAAACGCTCTGGACCAATGATTTCCTCACGAAGTAACCGAAGACCATAAGCAGGTTTACGATAACTAAGATGTCCCCGAGAATAAAGCAAGTCGGGTGGGGTGTTGATTGCTTTTAAATCATCTTTATATCGTTCAGCACGGTACTTTGGAACATCTGGACGATGTTCCTTTTCACCATAATAGGATTCTAGTGAATAGTGATTAACAAACGTATTGAGTCCCTCATCCAACCAAGCATGTCTACGCTCATCCGTATTAACTAGCATTGGGAACCAATCATGACCAACTTCATGATCAGTGACATTAAACAGTCCTTGACTATCTCTGCCTCGACAAAAGACAAGTAGTGGGTACTCCATACCGCCTTCAATTCCGCGGACAACAGTCATCTGCTCCCATGGATATGGATATAGCGATTCACTGTAATACCGAATCGAATGCTTTACCATGTCAGCTGCGTTGTACCAATAGCTTGAGACTTCTTCTGGGTAACAAGCCATGCAGAGGATTCGCCGGGTTGAGCCATCAATATCCTGAATAGGAACACTCGTTGCATCCCATTTAAAACTTGCACTTGTTGCGAACGCGAAGGTTCTAATGTCATTAGTCTTGAACTTCCAAGTGAGCATATCACCGCCTTGAGGACGGCTTTCAGCCATTCCAACTTCATCAGCATTGCGAATTTGGATGAACACATCACTCTTCATTGCTTTCTGCAATCGCTCGTACTGCTTTTTGGTTAACACTTCCTCAGGATTCTGAAGCACTCCAGAGGCAACAACAATGTGGTCTCTTGGAACAGTGACTTCAACGCTGTAATCACCAAAGTTTGTGTAAAACTCGCCTCGTCCAATGTACGGCAGATTATTCCAGCCATGCACATCGTCATAAACACATGGGGCTGGAAACCACTGTGCAAACTCCCAGACTCCACCAGCCTCATATGCATCGTCATATCCCATTCTTATTCCATTGATTGTTGGAAAAGGGAATGTCCAGTCAAGCGAAAGTTTAACGGACTCATTTGGTTCTAGGGGTTCATTCAACTGCACCAATGCAAGTGTTGCGTAATCATGCCAATCAACATGTTGACCATCCACTTTCAAATTGCTAATTTTGATACCTTCAAAATCATCTTGTCCCATTGAACCTGATTCGCGGACTCGCACACTATCTTCGCGATGAATGTTTTGTTCAAGCTGGAGCCAAATCTCTCTGAGCGTGTCTGGCGAGTTGTTTGTATAAGTAACAACTTCAGAGGCTGTAACAAACTGCTTATCAGTATCAAGCGACACTTTAATGTCATGATCTGCTCGTTGTTGCCAATAGTTATGCCCAGGCGAACCAGCTCCAGTCCTAACACTGTTTGGCGTTGGCAGTGCCATTGGCATAAACACATCACCCTCATACATGTAACTTACTTTCTCAACAATTTTCTGCTTCTTTTGGCACCCAATGAGGGCGATTAAGATAACTGTGAAAGTAACTGGTTTTAACATGCATGCTCCATAACGATGTATTCCACACCAACTTCGTCAAACATTGAAATACTCTTTTGAATTGACTCGTTCCAATGCTCGTCACCTTCAGCAATGGTTCGGGTCACAACTCTCGATATGCCTGCTTGCACAATTGCGAGGGTGCAATGTATACAAGGACTAAAAGATGAGTACATTGTTGCCCCGACAGGTGAGACGCCATGTCTTGCACACTGAATAATAGCATTCATCTCTGCATGAACAATGAGGTCATATTTGGCTGGGCGCTGCAGTCTTTCATCAGAATCTTCAAATCCGCGAGGCAATCCGTTATATCCTGTTGCAAGCACTTGCCTCATTGGGGAGACAATAACCGCACCAACACCTCTCGATGGATCTTTGCTCCAACTTGCAATTGAATCAGCTAGATCTAAGAAACGAAGATGCCACTTGTCATCCATTTGGACTTAATTCCTTTTTGGCACTACACCCGCAGCTCTAAACGAAAGCACTTCTTCTCCTGGCACATCGGTCTGTACAACAATTTGCGCGTTGATTGGACCTGTATGTGTCGCTGGAAGTGTACCCGAAACAATAATGCTGTAAGAACCATCAATCTCCGGTATCGCTACAGCATTCATTCCTGCGACTGTTGGCTGCGTTACCGAAGTGTTTAGCACTTCAAACTGGTCGCCATCTTCTCTAAAGATTTTGATCTTCTTGTTATACGCAGCACCTGGTGGCAAAGTGCCAATGCTCATTATGTGATTCGATGCTCTGATCTTTCCAAACGTCTTTCCATTTGCAAAAATAGTGAGCGTATGATTCGTATCTGAACCGTCGGGCATTTTTCCAACGCCTTGTATCAGCACTTGACTGTGAAATGCGCCCCAAGGCTTATTCGGAGCGACATTTATTCGAATCCTTCGTGGTGCCCCATCGGGAACTTCAATCTCTTTAGCAGACACGTATTGACCATGTTTGCCCACACCAGTAATCGATTGGATTTTATAATTTGGATCAGAAGGGTAAATGTTAAACTCAATTGACTCTGGTTCTCCCATTTTCATTTCATTCAACATGAGGAACTTGTTGTCGACTTCGATATATGGCTTCACCGTAGAACGAATCCAAAGCGCTTTCTCTGAATTGACTGGCGAATTTGTATAAATCGTAATCTTCTTGTCCTGTTTCCTCTGTTTGCCCCTAGGATCGAACGTCACTGTAATTGTTCCACTTTCACCTGGTTGGATAACGGTTTTGTCCGCAACTGGGGTGGTGCAACCACAACCCGCCTTCATACGTGTAATAACAAGCGTTTGCGTTCCTGTATTAGTGAATGGATACACAGCAGTCATCGACTCATGATCCCAAATAGTCCCAAAATCAAACTCTTCAATTTCGAAAGTAATGTCTGAACCTCGAGTTGTAGTTTGGACTGGCTTTTGGGTAGGAGGGGCAACAGGTATTTCCTGATGAGTTGCTTGCTTTTGTTCTACCTGGGTTTCTGTTTGTTGATCGTCGCTACAACCATGTAACAAAAACAATATAGAAAGCAGAGGAAGGGGGATTTTTCGACTAAACATGGCGTAAAGTGTACCATGTCTCATACTTTTCAATAAGGAGTAATTCATGCCAATTCTAACCAAACGTCGCTCTCTGGTTGTTCTTGCACTCAGCTCTGTTAGTTTGTTTTCATTGACTGCATTGCAAGATTCACCTGGTGAAGAACTTGCCAAAATGGAACAACTTGGTGAGTATTTGGCTACACCTGATAAGCATCATGCATATTTCAAGAACTTCGTTGGTGATTGGAATACTGAAACGTCTGTTTATGAGATGAAACCCACTCCAGGAACTGCATCCAACAAACTCATTTTAGGAGACAGATTCCTAGAGGGTAGTTACAGTGGATCCATCATGGGTTCAGCCTATGACGGAAAAATGACGCTTGGTTACGACAACTACAAGCGGAAGTACGTTGTCACCTTTATCGATTCGCTTGGCACTTCCATCAAATACGCCGAAGGTCTACTCGACAAATCAAACCGTACGTTGTCGGTCTGGGGACCGATGGATGAGTGGATGACAGGGGAGCATGACAAAGTTGTGCTATACCGTTTTTCGCTGCAAAATGAGAATCAATTCACGCTTGAAATTCATGATCTTGCACTGTACCCAAGCGATACGAAAGTCGTCGAGATAACTCACAACCGCAAACAATAAAAAAAGTGCCCCAATGTGGGGCACCCTTCAGTTTAATAGCAGTAAACCTTAATCGGTTAACAAACGATATGCCGCGTTACCAGCTCCGGCTTGTGTTGGGGCATCCCATTCAAAACCACCTCCTGGATTCGCTTGATAGAATTCGCCATCACCAAGATTTGAACCAGCAATACCAGTTTGACCATTGGTACCAAACTCATTCCATGGAATGACTGCAAACCAGTATTCACCTGCAGGCAGTTCAACTACAACAGGGAAACTCACGAGCGTGCCCGGACCAGTCCACGCTGGGAGAT
>JAKVBR010000146.1 GCA_022447165.1 Phycisphaerales bacterium
TCAATGATTGCATCTGCTTTCGCTTTCAACAGATCTTTAAGTAGCACAAACAGAATGCCTAATACAAAGAAAGAAGCGAAAAGCGCTTCAAGTCTAAAATCTAAACCTAGCCAAACAGCATTGCATGCAAGAAGAATCCTGTGCATAGGATGAGCGTGGTGTGTGACCGAACGAATTCTGTACAAATCTTCTAGACTAAACCAGCCCGTTTCCCAGAATCCTATCAAGAAATGTTGCAATTCAATCCAAGCATCTGAGCGAATGTAAGGATTGCTCGTAAGTGATATAAAGTAAAACAAATTGATATAGAGAACCAAAATGAATAACAAGGGAACGAAGATATTGGGTTTTGCAATCTGTCTCACTTGACTAAACCGACTGTATCACTGCATTGCAACATTGTTCCACATCCGACAGCTTCATATTGCTCCATAATGGCAACCGTAACAGTCTTTCGCTCTCTACAGTGGTGTATCTGTCCTCTCCGTGGAATCTGCCAACCTGTTGTCCGAATGGCGATGTATGCAGTGGTATGTAATGGAATACTGCAGAAATCCCCTTCGCATTTAAACTTGAAAGCAATTGGCTCCGCGAATCAGCGGTTGGTGTTTTGATGTAAAACATATGTGCATTATGCATGCAATTGTTTGGTACAACAGGCAACTCAATTTTTCCTGCTGTCTCAAGAGGTTTTAGCATCTCATAATATCGATTCCATGCAGCAAACCTTGACTCTTGCAACTTGTCTAAATTCTGCAATTGAGCATACAAAAATGCTGCTTGCAATTCAGAAGGCAGGTAGCTAGAGCCAATATCAACCCAAGTATACTTGTCGACAAGACCTTCAAAGAATAGGGTTCTGTTTGTCCCCTTTTCTCGAATGATGTTTGCACGTTCTACAAACCGTTCATCATTTATTGCTAACAATCCACCCTCCCCGCCAGAAGTTATATTTTTAGTTTCATGGAATGAATACGCAGACATATTGCCCATCGAGCCTACGATTTGACCATTGTATGTTGAAGCGATTGCTTGAGCAGCATCTTCTATGACATACAGACTATGCTCGTCAGCTAAAGAAACAATATGATTCATTTCACATGAAACACCTGCATAGTGAACCGGAACAACAGCTTTTGTCTGTTCATTGATTGCATCCTCGATGAGTTCTTCGTTGATATTCATCGTATCTGGGCGAATATCAACAAATACAATTTTCGCACCCCTAAGGGCAAATGCATTCGCAGTACTTACAAATGTGTAGCTCGGCATAATTATTTCATCACCAGGTTCTATGTCTAGCAGTAGAGCTGCCATTTCTAAAGCGTGGGTACATGATGGAGTTAGAAGCGAGGAATGGCACTGAATGTTCAAGTTAAACCACTCTTGACATTTTTTACAGAATGCATTGTCTCCACTTAACCGTCCATTATGAATCGCTTCTATGACATGGTCTATTTCTTCACCAGAAACAGTTGGATGGTTAAATCGAATACTCATTACTACTTCGTAACCTGATTGGATAAAGCATTTACAGAATTCCAAAGAGTTAAGTTAAGGTCAAAAATCTCCATCAACTCCTTGTTCGATTTGTCATAATAGTTAACTAACATCTCAATAGTTTCCGGTTGCAATTCTTGGTAAATGCTGTTTGATTGATTGGAAACAGAACTCAAATCTGCGGGCAGCCTGCTTACATTCAAGAATTGTAATATAGACTCATAACACCCCTGATTTGTAATCAAGTCTTCATACAAAACGACTTTAAGCTGCTGTTTTGGGAAGTAATTTAAAAACTCTTTCAAGTATTCCGCGTATCGTCCACGCTGCAAATATGCAAAAGGGCAAACAGATATATCGGGGTTCTCAAAACGTGCAACTGTTTGCTTTTCATTTAAGAAAGCATCATTTATATCTCTACTTTCAAGACCATTGTCAGTTGAGAATCGAAAGTTTGATATCGCTCTTGAAATAGGTTCTCTTAATATTGCAATAATTTTTGCCGTAGGAATGACTGAAGCAATTGCTTTGGCTGCAAACTTGCTTTCAATGTAACTAGTCGATTTTTCCCCAAACAAAGTACGCTTTTGAGTGGCGTCAAAGTATTTTTCGTTATACCCCTCCAACCCATCTGAAACACAATCCGCATTTAAAAAATGTTTGGGTTCTGGAACAACCGGTTTGGCTAAACAGATGTCTGGGTGCTTGTCGAGCGAGTTGTACAACCAAGTAGTGCCACTTCTTTGAGCTCCGATGATAAAAAAGTAGTTAGTGGGCATCGGATTCTATGATCTCTCTTACTACGTAACTTTCTGAATAACTTGTTTGATTAACTAATCGAACCAAGTACTCCCCAATCATGCTAAGCATCGACATGATGATTGCGGAAAACACTGAAAGAAGTACAACAAGCGTTGGCCAACCTGGTGTTGTTGAGCCAAAAACAAGGGATCTGAACAAGTAGATTGCTCCCAGTGTGAATGAAAAAATAGCGAAGATGCCACCAGACAAACTAACAATTCTAAGTGGGTAGGACGAGTAGTTAAACAAAATTGCTGATACTAACTTTGCAATTCGTAAAAAGTCATAATTACTTTTTGAGACTCCTCTGGGGTGATGCTCAACTTCAACATTCTCTATTGTATGCGCGAATAAAACAGACAAGCCCGTAACATATGGATAAGAAGTTCTGTATTCGCAAATCTTATCGATTATGGTGCGATGTATAAGCCGAAAATTCGTTAGCACAATTCCGTCAGGCGTTTTAAAAATTCGCTTATTGATCTTTTGTATCAGATAAGAACCAATCTTACGGTAGCTGGCATGTTTCTTTTGCTTAAACTTTCCAATAATCAATGGGGCTCCGTTCATTGATTGCTTGATTAACTTCCCGATCTCTTCAGGTGGATTTTGCAAATCATCATCGATCGTCACTATCCAGTCGCCCGTTGAATACTTAAATCCACACAAGTTTGCGCTGTGCTGCCCATAGTTCCGAAGTAAATTTATAGCAATTACATTTGCATTTGAAGTTGCCAATGCCTTGATTGTGCTCCAACTATCATCAGAACTTCCATCATTAACGAGTATGATTTCAAAGGCAAGTTTCTGCTCAGTAAAAAAATTCTCTACTCTTGATACAGTCTCAGAAACAATATCCTGGCTGTTAAAAACTGGAATGACAACACTGTACTTCATTAGAATCACTCGGTCGCTTCACACTTGTAAACATCAACATCAAAGTCTTGGGACAATATTTTCATGTCTTCGTAAAACACTTTTTTTAGCTTGTTTGAATCTTCCATTGACAACTTTGAATTATACGAAGAGACATGAATCAGACGCTGCGGATTTTTAACTTTAAAATCAGAAATCTCTAGGAATGTCGTCACTCTTCTAAGTGTTTCTTCCCATTTGTTTTGCAGGTCTGATGATTTTAGTAACAGAAAATTTGCTCTATCAAAATACTCAGATAGTTTTTTTAGCTGTTCTGAGTAGAAGCCTCGATCGAGATAAGAATAAACTCTGTGTTGAGTGTATTTGCAATTGCTTAATCGCTCTTGTTCCTGTTTTACAGCATCTTCAAAACGGAGTTGTTCATTACCACGATTAAACTCCATATTCCAATGAGAGTAAGCCCTTTCAACAGGGTCTCTGAGCAAACAGATCAACTTCATGTTCGGGTTGTACTCATAGATACGCCGCGGGCAAGGTTCCCAATACATATAGATGGGTGTAGTTTCCCCCCACAATGTGTTGCCACTTTGATTATGAAAATGCGAGTGGTACAAAGAGTAATCTGGACTGCCTCCTTCGAATAGCACCTCATTGTCAAAAAAATGCAACTCCTCTTCTGGCATTTCAATATCAGGATGATCTCGCAAGTACGATCTTAACGCTGTTGTACCACCTTTTTGGGTACCACAGATTAAGAAATCGACTTGTTTGGAGTTTGAGGCCATGGGCTTAACTCAAATGATTCTCTATGACTGAAACAATTTGGTTTGCTGCAGTGCCGTCACCAAAGGGCGATACCTTCATACTCATTGATTCATAATAGGCCTCATCGTCTAACAGTCGACTGACTTGCTCGATGATAACTGATTTACTTGTTCCAGCGAGAACAGCAGCTCCTGCTTCAACTGCTTCTGGTCGCTCAGTATTTTCTCTTAGTACTACTACAGGCTTTCCAATAGCGGGCGCTTCTTCTTGAACCCCGCCAGAATCTG
>JAKVBR010000147.1 GCA_022447165.1 Phycisphaerales bacterium
TCACATGCACAAACATCGCTGTCAAGATTCCAATGACTATTGCGCCGATGAACATTGAGAACGGGTCTCTTGTGCCAGTGACGAGAAATGCGATGGCAATTCCAGGTAGGACTGTGTGACTAATTGCATCTCCCATCAAGCTCATTTTCCGAAGCACAAGAAGCGTTCCGGGCAATGCGCATGCTGAAGCACACAGCGCGCCAATGACAATAATCCACCAATCGATTGCAGTCATCATGATGTCGCTCCTCCAAGTGGATGAGGGCTGTCAATGATGTCGTCGTGGTCAAGCAGCGCTTCAAGTTGATGCACCATTTCTGTCCCAAGGACATGTTCAATCATGTCTGCATCTCGATCTACGTGAGACGGTGCAATGTCCGCGTAATTGATGAGATACACCTCCCAAAGCCGATGGTTCCGCACTATTCGATTTGCCTCAGACGAACCAAATGAAGTTAATCTGAACTCGATTGAACCAGTTGCTTCAATGTAACCACCCGATTTTGCGCGTTGAAGGAGTGCATTGACATGGGAGTTTGACCATGATCGCTTTGAAACAATAGAATAGGTTGTAACACTCTCCTTTTCACTTCCTTCAATCAACTCGTACATTGCGCGAAGCAAATGCTGCAATTCAATCTTTCGATTCAATCTAATGCGTTGAACTTGCCTTTTCAACATCCCTGAATCTGCGCCAAACACAAAACTAAGTAAGAACCAGAATCCGCAAATCATGACGATGATTGGTCCTGTTGGAATACGTGGAATGACCGCGCTCACAACCGCACCGAGCCAACCACTGAGTACGCCGATGATGGCCGCAGAAATCAACATCTTCTTTACGGAGTTTGTCCAGAATCTTGCTGATGCTGCTGGGATAATCAGTAGCGCAACAGCAAGTACAAGTCCTACAGTTTGAAGTGCGATGACTGTCACTATTGCAACAAGCGTCATTAAGATTGTATCGAGGAGCAAGCAAGGCCAGCCCTGCGAAGAACCAAACGATGAATCAAAGCAAAGGACTGTAAACTCTTTAAACAGAAACGCTGTGCAAATTGAGACAAATATTGCGAGCGACACCATGACAATTGCGTCGCTCGCAACCATCGATGCTGCCTTTCCGAAAATGAACCCTGAAAGACCCGCTGAATTTCCACTAGGCAGATCAGTGGCAATCCTAAGGAGGCAGATACCAAGACCAAAGAGCACACTCAAAACAATTCCAATAGCTGCATCATCCTTGAGCCGGGTTGTGGAACGGATTGCCAGTATGAGTAGCACGCCAATACAACCAAACACAAATGCACCAATCAGCAGACCGATGAGCGATTTACCATCTCCACCAAGACCAACCATAAACATAAAAGCAATAACGATGCCTGGCAATGTCGCATGACTTAATGCATCCGCTGTCAACGCACGTTTCCTAAGGACAAGGAATGTACCAATCAATCCAGATGCGAGCCCTAACGCCATGACTCCAAGTACAACGACTCTCGTGTTGTACTCTTCAAGGAGAACTACATGCAAAAACTCTTCCCACGATGGCAAGGTGATACGCACATCTGACAACGTGTGCGTTGCAATCAATGTGATTTTCCTTGCCTTGCGAATCGTTCCGCTGCTTCAGACAACAGTGTTAGGCGACCTCCATAGGTTTTCTTTAAATTCTCTTCAGTGAATACTTCATCGACGTTCCCATGTGCGACGACTCGCATATTCAACATGATGACGTAATCGAAATACTCTGGAACTGTTTGCAAATCGTGGTGCACAACAACGACTGTTTTGCCTGCTTGTTTTAACTCCGTCAAGACCTCAACGATGGCACGCTCAGTTGCCGCGTCTACACTTGCAAACGGTTCATCCATAAAACAGATTGAAGCGTCTTGAGCAAGTGCGCGTGCAAGGAACACACGTTGCTGTTGACCGCCTGACAGTTGGCTGATTTGCCTATGTGCGTAATCCGACATCCCGACACGCTCAAGGGCTTCCATAGCAATATGTTTATCCTTTTTCCGAACAGGCAAACACCATCCAATATTGCTGTAGCGCCCCATCGTGACGACACCGAGCGCGTCAATTGGAAAGTCCCAATCAACCGTTTCTCGTTGTGGCACATAAGAAACTAAATGTCGTTGAGATTTATATGTCTTTCCATAAAACTTAACAATGCCGCTCGCCTTAGGCACAAGATCCATCGCTGCTTTAATGAGCGTACTTTTTCCGGCTCCATTAGGGCCAACGATTGTTACGAGTTTCCCCTCTGGTATATCTAAATCGACATCCCACAACACGGGCTTGCGTTGGTACGCAACCGTCATGTCATGAATAGAGACAGGCGCAGTGAGCGAATGCTCACTGTGCCTGTCATTGGACTGATTAATGTTCGACATGAGCGAAACTAAGTTGTCCATTCAGCCCTTTTTCAGGTGCACTGCCACCAAGTGACTGCGCAATGATTGTCGCGTTGTGATCAATCATGCCAATGTAAGTTCCTTCATACGTTCCGCTCGCACCCATTGCATCTGAAAACAAGGTTCCACCAATGCGAACTGTGTGTCCTTTGGCTTTTGCGCCCTCAATGAGCGCTTTGATGTTTCGGTCTGAAACACTTGACTCAATAAAGACTGCGTCAATGTTTCGATCAACTAGGACATCTACGAGATTGTTGACATCTTCAATGCCCGCTTCTGATTCTGTAGAGAGTCCTTGAACCGCAACTACTTCTACGTCATATGCACGACCAAAGTAGTTAAATGCATCATGCGCTGTCACAAGGACTCGTTTGCCCTTTGGAATTGAACTGAGCACTTTTTGAGCGTATGCGTCGAGCTCAGTCAGTTCTTTCTGGTAAGCAGTGGCATTTGCTTTGTACGCTTCACAATTGTCTGGGTCTTGTTCGCAGAACGCTTCTGCAACTGCATCAACTGCTTTAGACCATGCTGCAACATCGTTCCACACGTGTGGGTCCCAGTGCCCTTCAAACTCTTCTGGCTCGAGTAGATATGCTTCATCAAGCAGTTCCGTTACAGGGTAAACAACCTTGCCCATGCGAGCGGCCTTGAAAAACGTGTCTGCCATGCGACCTTCAAGCATTAGTCCGCTGTAAAAAATGACATCTGTACCAAGAATGACTTTTGCATCTGCTGCAGTTGGCTTGTAGAGGTGCGGGTCAACACCCTCACCCATGAGCGTTTGAACATTTGCGTGCTCACCAGCAACATGCTTCGTGATATCGGCAACAATTGCTGTAGTCGTCACCACTTTAAGGGGTTCTTTGACAGAACCAACAGCACACAAAACAGTTAAAATAGACGTTAAAAGTGTCATAATCACTCCTTTTTGATTAATCAAAAATTATACTTCGTGCTATCCTATTCCGCAACAGATGCTCACAAGTACCGTCGAAAATTATCTCAAAGCCCTTTTGATGCTCAGCAATCAGGGTGAAAAACGCGTTTCAACAGGTGATTTAGCGAAATCCTTAGGTGTCACCCCAGGATCTGCGACATCAATGATCAAAACGCTCGCCGAAGCAGGACTCGCAAATCACAAGCCACACTACGGCGTCTTGCTCACTGATGAGGGACGCACTCTCGCAGTTCATGTTGTTCGGAGGCACCGCATCATTGAACTGTTCCTTGTCAACATTCTTGAAATGGAATGGGATGAAGTTCATGTTGAAGCAGAACAACTAGAACACGTCGTGTCTGATGAAGTCATTGCACGAATGGACAAACTGCTTGAGTACCCAACCATTGACCCACATGGCGACCCAATACCATCTGCTGATGGCACGTTTATCGAACGCCCTGTCCATCAGTTATCCCAATGTGAAGAAGGTCAACGCGTTCAAGTTGCGAGAATATCTGATCAAAATAGTTCGTTTCTCAAGTTCGCAGAATCACACGGGCTTACTCCTGGTGCTACGATTGAGGTCCAACGGAGAAATGAACATGCAGATTCAATCACACTTCAATCGAATGAAGAAGAAATCACGCTCGGCTTCACTGCAGCAAACCGCATTGAAGTTGAACTCGTTGGTTAACACAGTTCTATTGCTTGCCATTTGCTTGGCACTTGCTTGGACTTGCTCGGCACTTGCTTTGCACTTGCTCGGCACTTGCTAGGCACTTGCT
>JAKVBR010000148.1 GCA_022447165.1 Phycisphaerales bacterium
CGAAGCGAATTCCTCGTTGACGCGGTTGGCATTAACAATTGCCACGGTCGTTCGTTCTATGTCAAAGAACTTGCTGATGAAATTGAATCGGTGATGAAGGGTGGTGAGTTATGAGCGACGCCACACTACCTGAATACAAAGCAAAAGATTTTGCTACAAACCAAGACGTGCGTTGGTGTCCGGGCTGTGGCGACTACGCAGTGCTGACCGCGATGAAAAAAGTGTGCGCCGGACTCGGCGTTCGCAAGGAAGAACTGGTTTTTGTCTCTGGCATTGGGTGCGCCGCGAGATTTCCTTATTACATGGACACGTATGGCGCGCATACGATTCACGGCAGGGCGCCAGCATTTGCGACTGGCATCAAACTTGCCAATCCTGATTTAACAGTGTTTGTTGTTTCGGGAGACGGCGACTTGCTTTCAATTGGTGGTAATCACACCATTCACGCACTACGCCGAAACATGGACATTAATATCGTCCTGCTCAACAACAAGATTTATGGACTGACGAAAGGTCAGTATTCACCGACCAGTGAAGTTGGCAAAGTAACGAAGTCAACACCGTATGGCTCGCTCGACGCCCCACTGAATCCGCTTGCGATTGCGGTTGCAAGCGGTTGTACGTACATCGCTCGAACACTTGATGTTGATGTGAAAAACATGACTGCGCTACTTGACAGAGGCGCAAAACATAAAGGCACGTCATTTGTTGAGGTCTACCAAGATTGCAATGTGTTTAACCACCAAGCGTGGTTCTATGCTTCGCAAAAAGATACCAGACCTGAAAACACGCTCATGCTTGAGCATGGCAATCCTATGATCTTTGGCAAGGACAGTGACAAAGGCATTCGCAGGGTCGGTGAAAAAATAGAAGTCGTTGAACTAGGCGGTGATGTCACTGAAGATGATTTGGTCATTCATGATGAACGCAATCTTGAGATTGCATTCCAACTGACACAAATGTTTTCTCCTGAATTCCCAGAACCAATGGGTGTTCTGTATTGCAACCCAGATCAGCCGACATATAACGATTTGCTCCATGAACAAGTTGATGATGTCATCGAAAAGCATGATGGCAAAACACTTCAATCGCTTGTAACGGGCAATAACACATGGACCGTTGAATAATGACATCTTCCGTTGACGTGATTGTCATCGGGGGTGGTCATGCTGGCGTTGAAGCAGCGTGGGCAGCGTCATCAATGTTGCCAAATGGCACAGTTGCATTTGTCACAATGGACACAAGCAAGATTGGCGTCATGAGTTGTAATCCTGCAATTGGCGGACTTGGCAAAGGACAGATTGTTCGCGAGATTGACGCACTTGGTGGTGTCATGGCCCGCGCGATTGACGCAACTGGCATCATGTTCAAGATGCTCAACACATCAAAAGGCCCGGCGGTTTGGGGACCTCGCGCGCAAGCAGACAAAGACGCTTACAAGGATGAAGTGCAACGTCTCATCGCGACAAAAACAAACATCGAGATCATTGAAGCAACAGTTGATGACTTAATTGTTGAAGATGGTGAAATCAAAGGGGTCATGCTTGATGAGCCACTCTATGCAAAAGCAGTTGTGCTGACGACAGGTACATTTATGCGCGGGCTCATGCATACAGGCGATTCGCAAGAACAGGGCGGACGCGTTGGCGAGGGAAGTGCAGTTGGCATTTCGGGAACACTTGAAAAACTTGGGTTTGAATTGGGGCGCTTAAAAACCGGCACGCCTCCACGGCTCTCTAAGGCATCAATCGATTGGGAGTCATTACCTTCTCAACTTGGCGATGAAGAGCCCGTTCCTTTCAGCGATTATCCATTCGAATCTTTTCCTGTGCTAAAGCAAGTCGATTGCAGAGTCACTTCGACGACTGCTGCAATGCACGAACTTATACGAGAAAATCTTGAACGCGCGCCGATGTACAGCGGTGCAATCGACGCAGAGAGTGGGCCGAGGTATTGTCCATCAATCGAAGACAAGGTCGTACGTTTTGCTGAACGGAGTGCACACCATGTGTTCTTAGAGCCAGAAACAATTAATGGCGACTCCATCTATTGCAACGGCATCAGTACCTCACTGCCTGCGGATGTGCAGGAACAACTCATCCCAATGATGGAAGGATGTCAAAACGCAAAGATCCTCCAACTTGGCTATGCAGTTGAGTACGACATTGTCCGGCCGTATCAAATCAATGCGACATGCGAAACTAAACTTGTCAAGGGACTCTACCTCGCAGGTCAAATCAATGGCACGAGCGGATATGAAGAAGCAGCGGGGCAAGGGCTTGTTGCGGGCATTAACGCAGTGCTTCAAATTCGTAGCGACGAACAAGTCATGTTTGGAAGAGATAAAGCGTACATTGGCGTCATGATGGACGACCTTGTGACGACGACGCCAATTGAACCCTATCGAATGTTTACAAGTCGTGCTGAGTATCGGTTGTTGTTACGCGCAGATAATGCAGATGAACGACTCACGCCACATGCAAGAGAACTTGGGCTTATCAGTGATTTTCGCTGGGATGCGTTCAAGCAACGAATGGAAACCCTTGAAGCAATTCGCGGCGCAGTGAATAAAACGAATGCAAAGAAATCGGATTATCCTGTTAAAGACATTCAAGAAGAGTTGTCAGAGTTTCCACCGAGATTAGTCCACCGTGTTGTGAGCGACATACGGTATGAGGGGTACATCAAACGGCAACATGCAGAAGTAAAGCGGCAAGCAAAAACTGAAAACCGAAAAGTGCCAGAGGGTCTCTGTCCAAAAAGCATTTCAGGACTCCGAAACGAAGCAGTTGAAGCACTTGAGACATATAAACCAACAACACTCGGTCAAGCATCAAGGCTTGCGGGGATTACGCCTGCAGACATTACTTTGATTTCAATTGCAATCGAACGCTTTAATCAACACCAGTGATTGTGAACTCAACAGTAGGGTTCAACATGTTATCCTCAGTGACTTTCGTTAATACACAGTTACCTAGAAACAATAGTGAACTCTTCGCTTTCTTAGTCATAAAATCCTTCAATGAGAGTAAGATTGGGGTTTTTGTGTCAAAATAGGCGGTTTTGTACTCAATTACTCGATTTTTGAAGTTATATACCCTTTTTACGCATCTAAATCCAGAAATCATCGGATATCTTTACGCATACTTTTTTAGATAGTTTTAGTTATTAATGAGGAGAGCTTAATGACACACCTTGTAAAAACAATCGCCCTAGTTACTGCTGCAATTGCAACGACTGGTGCAACAGCACAACTCACGACGAGTTCGCTGATTCCAGATCCAAATGCACTCAGCTTCGACCATGTGCCAAATCGAATTTTCATTCGATTTGCAAATCCAGAAAATGCAGTTTTAAAGATGCAAATTCTTGATGAAGTTGGGGGTACGATCAAAAGCGAATCAAAACTTGTTCCAGGTCTTGTCACAGTTGACACGACGATTGATGTTGAGCGAGCTTTAAAACTGCTTTCAACAAAGCGAAATGCAATCAAGTATGTTGAACCGGTCTATATCGTTGAAGCACTAGACACCATTCCTAATGACCCAAGTTATGGAAATTTATATGGAATGGATCAGGTGAGAGCCCCGCAAGCTTGGGACGAACATGTTGGAGATCAAGAATTTGTAATAGCAATCATTGATACTGGTATCGATTACAACCATCCTGATTTGCAGGCAAACATCTGGACGAATCCAGGTGAGATTCCAGGCAATGGTCAAGATGATGACGGTAATGGTTACGTGGATGATGTGCATGGTTATGACTTTTATGATTACAACGGCGATCCGATGGATAGCAATGGTCACGGTACTCATTGCGGTGGTACAGTTGGTGGTGTTGGAAACAACTCAATTGGTGTTGCAGGAGTCAATTGGCAATGTCGATTAGTTGGTGCCCAATTTTTAGGTCCTAGCGGTAGTGGTTCACTTGACGGTGCTATTGATGCAGTTGAATATTGCGCGGTCAATCAGTTTAAAGTTTCTAACAACTCATGGGGCGGTGGCGGATTCTCGCAAGCAATGTTTGATGTCGTTCAAGCAGCAGGCGATGATTACGGTCACATCTTTGTTGCTGCCGCAGGCAATGGCGGTTCCTACGGCGCTTCTTACCCGGGTGCAATGA
>JAKVBR010000149.1 GCA_022447165.1 Phycisphaerales bacterium
AAAGCCACCAGCTGGATTTGCTTGAAAAGCGTCTGCACCACCATCAATAGTTGTGATGCAAATACCAGTCTGACCATTAGCACCAAACTCGTTGTAAGGAGCGAGGCCAATAAAGTTGTCTCCAACTATAGATGATAATTCTGTGTTCATAATAAACAAGAATGTGCCTTCGCCACCCCAGTCAGCACTAATTTCCGCATCTGCAGCATCAATGGTTTGCGAAGCAATATCACCATTGAGATCTGCACCTGCAGCATCAGGACTTGAATACAAATTAGCTGAAATAGCAGTTACGAGAGTTGGATCAGTAAATCCATTCCAACCACTCATGACCATTTCAACCATGGAGATGCTTCCACCGTCTCCGGTGAAACCATCAGCGACAATGATGTTGTATTGGGCAAAGCCTTCTTCAAAAATTTGACTTGCTAGTATATTTGAAGGATCTATAGCCGATCCATCCATGTCGCCAATTTGGTCCATCACGACATCAGCAGCTGCAATGCCCGACAGACTTACTGCAGTTGCTGTAAAACTAAGAACCGATAACATACATAAAGTAGATTTCATTCCTACCTCCTCTTTTCTTATCTATATTATGACCGCAATCTAAGCGATAAGTCAAGTAAAAAACAGCAGCAGGTAAAAAACCTGCTGCTGTCGTAGATATACAATCAATTTGATTAACTTCTTGATTAATCGATAGTTAACGTTCCTGCACCAGTTTCGCCTTGCCAACCACCAATTCTAATGTAGTAAGCCGTACCTGCGTCTACTGAGTAATCGAATTCTGAGTAGTACGCTTGGCAATCATTACCACCGTCACCATCACCATTGCAAGTGACTTGATTATCCGGACTACCTTCATACAACACCATTGAAGTGTCATAGCTAGAAGGGTCGCAAGTCGAGAAGTTTACATTTCCGCTTTGCTTTGGAGTAAAAATGAACCAAATATCATCACTGTTTTCCCAATCAAGATACGTACCCGAGCATTGATTTTCATCTGGCTGCGGGTCACTTGCAGTAGCAGTTGTTGTGTCAAATGGGTTATCACCATATGACGCTATCATTGCGCTGCTTGCTTCATCACCTTCACCAGCAATTGGGCAGTCTGTAGAAGTACAAGAAGAACCTTCGCCTTGGAATTTGCCCCCCTTGTTTAAACAGTCGCTTACCATAGCGTCTGCGCATTCTCCATCGGAGAAGCAACATGCTCCAGGTTGAGGGCAACTGACTGAATCACAAGATGATCCGTCTCCCTGCCAAGTGCCACCTTCATTTAAGCAGTTTGCTTCAGTGGTTATACCACATGACCAATCTCCGCCACCAGCGAAGCAGCAGGCTCCAACAGGTGTACAGTCTTGTCCCCATAGTGAAATAATATCGAGAATGTCTGAAACACCAACACAACAGTCGCCATTGACGTCTGCTTCAGGTCTAAATGTTCCATCACCACAAATTCCAAAATCTGAGATCACTGTAAGAATGTCACCTACAGAAACAACATAGTCATTGTTAACATCTGCAGGGCAATTTCCAAGTGGAAGTTCACATGGATCAATGAGTGCGCCCTCTGGAAGTGTTGCTGAAACAATAATGCCTTCAGGCCCACCAGGCACGAAGTAATTAATTGACAAATCGCCGTCTGCTGGAGGGCTAGCCGAGTCAAATCTAAAGTTATACATTTGACCCCAACGCAACGCATTTGCGTTTGCATTTGAACTATATGACTCTGTGCTCCAAGAAAGAACACCATTTTCATTTGAGATATTCCATGTTTGGTTTGAATAATTCGAACCACTGTTTGTTGGAGCAAAATGGATACCAACATTTGTTGGGGCAACTTCGCCGGTATTGATTTCTACCGAACCAACAGCTCTTTCGCAGTTTAAGTTGTGAATTGCATACTCATAATGATAAGTACCATCGCCGTTGTCTGAAACTTTGGACGCGAGGTATAAACGACCAGTGTCTGTGTCAATGATTTGAAGTTCAACTTCTGGATCAATTTCGCTCCAAGCAACTATTGCAGGATCGCCTACATTTGTTTGCGCAGGGCCATTGCCAATGCCATTTGGATCTGAGATTGAGTTAAATTCTATCTCACGCCATGAAGCGTTATTCATTTGGTTGCCGTAGTCAGCGTCATCTTGAGTAACATACATACCCTCTACAAAATATCGAGCGCCTGGATTTTGTGAAGGGTCAACATCAGAGTTTGCAATTTGAAGATTGCCGCGGAGAGAACTTGGTCCTTCTGGTGAATCAGTAAACGGATAGTTATAGAAACCTGTATAAGCATTAACGTCACTTCGGGGGACTTCGCCATTTGCATTAAGACCCGCCCAGTAAGTATCAGCACAGCCGATTCCTAGAGTTGAGCAAGGTGTAGATTGACAATTGCCACAACCTGGTTCACTTACAGCACAGAATGAGTGTTTCATAAATGATTGCATACCAATTTGTTCAAAGACACCGTCTTTGAGCCTAAATGCGTTTGAAGCAATTGTGGGAATATCATTAGTTCCGCCATACCAATTGGCTTCCATATCGCCAAAGTTACACGACTGCGTAGCAATAGCATACCCGCCGATACCGCCTTCACTTCCGTAATAATTCATGTCAAATGAATTCTCACCAGCAATTGTCCACGCGACAACGTCCGGTCCAATTTCACCGATTCTTTGAACACGCTTTCTGTCAGCATGTCCGCTTAATGAAAACATTCCTACAGTTGCTGCTGCAACGATAGCAGTTGTTAATAAAACAGTGGTTTTTTGCATATCTAAATCTCTCCTGCTAGCTTAGAGTTGAATACCTTAAGGTATCACGAAATGGGGTAATTACCACACATTATTCGCGTCTTTTTGTGGTTGGATGCCATGAAATTTGGGTTTTTCAGTCCTCAAATGTTAAATTGAACAAAAAGGGGTCCGATTACCACACAGAAATGATGATGAGCAAATCCGAAACATTGGTTTGTCCGTCATTATTCAGGTCGGTAGGACAAGCCCCTTGGCATGGTCCCCATTCAGACATAACAATCAAGATGTCTGTGATATTAATTAGTCCGTCACCTGAGACATCACCATAAACAGCACCCCCAATCACTTCAAAATAGGCATCACCATAGTCTGTCATCGCGACGGAATCACCATCGATTGCCGTGACTCGAATCCAACCAAACTCAGTGTTTTGGTTTGGCGCAGTCCAGTTGAACGAGCCAGTGTGAGGTATCTGCTGGGCGATCATCTCCCAGCTTGAACCCGTGTCATCTGAGTATTCAATATTCACTTCCTCAACACCTTCATCATCGTCTGCAAGCCACTCAATCTCAATAGTTTGATTTGCAATAAGCGTTTCACCACCATTGGGGTACTTAAGATAAGCCGTTGGAATTTCACCGCCACTGTGCTTCGGAATATGCATGCAAATACAATGCATCACGCCCGCCGAACCTACGATATCTTCACAAGGAATTGAAACAATCGTTTTATCAGGACATGCTTGCTGCCAGCCATAAATTGCTTCTTGATTGTGTTGCGAAATTTGCGAGTTAGAATAACTTGGCACAAGTACAAGGTCATTGCAGATGACGGAGTTTGCATACGTGTAATGCGTCCAACTTTCACTTCTCGCTGGAATGCGTACAACGGTATATCCGAGGAATTCGAGTGTTGAAGCAGTTGCGTCACAAATTTGATCTTGAATTGAATTGGCGTCATATGGCCAATCGCTAATCACACAAGTTGTGTCAGAAGCCCAACACATCCACATATCGATGTGCTGTGTGTAATCAACTGATGTTGGGAACGCATCTGTAACAGTCACATCTAATTGTTGGAACTCACTCCAGTAATTGCGAATTTGATTTTCTGTTAGCGATGGGTTTTCGTCGAAGATCAGTTCAGTCGCCCAACCATAGTCATTTGCGTTCAAATGAAAGTTGCCGCCGCCATGAACCAAAGGGATCTCATAGTAGCCATGCTTAAAGAGGGGACCTAAGTGACTGTTTAACGCATTGTCATTTGGACGGGGTCTGTTGTACGTATGATCAACTATTACGCGGCAACCATTTTCATAAATGTACCTCGGCCCATAAT
>JAKVBR010000015.1:0-10818 GCA_022447165.1 Phycisphaerales bacterium
TGCTGGTGTGCCTCAAGACATCGTCAAGAGGGCAAATCAAATCCTCGACTCGCTCTCAGTCCAATCGCAAGAGCATGGTGTTGAGGCAATTCCTGAGAAGCCCCAATTGGATTTGTTTACGCAGTATGTTGACCATCCAATGCTCGAGGAACTCAAAGCACTTAATCTTGAAACAATGAGTCCGATGGCAGCATTTGAACTGCTTCGAAAGTTGCAATCTGACTTAGAAGATTAATCGCCGTGCTTTTGGCGAAGTCGCGGACTGAGCAATAGTAACAGTTGCACTCGCTCAAACTCATCGAGCCAGTCCTGCATTGTTGATTGAAACTCATCTTCTGGAATGACCGCTGTTGGTAAATCACATGACGTCCCAAGTGACTTTGCGGCTTTCGCTCTGTAGCGTGTGAGCGTTCGGTCGCCCATAACGCTGACTGGTTCAAAATCTTCAGACATAAAGAGTACCGTTGGAACGCGGTTCCCTTGATTGATTGCAAGATGTTCGGATAGTTCTTTTGCAACATCTCGATCGAGCCATTTTAATTCAATAGCAGGTGAGCCATTTGCAATTCCTTGCAACATTGGTCCCTGACTTGAACAATCTCCACACCAGACACCTGATAAACAAAGCACCTTCATCTCACGACTGAAGGAATTAAGCAATGTTTGCTGAGAGTCAGCAAGTTCACAGCGCTTATCATTCTCACGCCAAGGTGCGGCTTTATCTGGTGAAACTGCAAGGTATTCTTCATATGACATGGCTTGTTTAAACCAAGTCTTCAGAGCTTCACTTGAGAGTCCAATGGGCATAAAAATTACTCCTGAGGAGGCCAGAAAATCCAGTCACCACCTTTGTCTGAACCAAAAACATGTGCATGCCGGTTATACATCCCTGCATCATCTTCAAGATTAGCACCAACTGAGTAAATGATTGGGTGACGCTCACCAGTTGCAATTCGAAGTGACTCTCCAGACCATGAGTCCCTAACATTTGCCCCTTCAAGCGTTGTTGGCCAAGCCCCACTCGCCTGATAGGACTCAATGGCATAAATTGTTGCAAGCAATCCATCAATATTTCCTATTGTATACATCGATTGAAGAATGACACGATCAAGTGCTGGCATCAACAAGTCAATAAGGAAGTTTTTATTGAAGATAAAGCTATCTCCTAAATCATCATATTTCGGAAACGGCTCTTTCATTGCAGCAAGCTCCCCGAGCGAATACTGTTTCTTTGATTCGATTACTGATAATCTGCTGTCATATTCATCACGAAGTTCTTTGCGTGAAGCGTGAACTATGTCAGCAATAGGAGCAAAAAGAGCAGGCATATATGAAAATTCTTCATAAGAGTTTGCAGCAGTTTGCAAATACATAAGGCTTTGCGAAGCCTCAATTGGAATCAAAGAGCCATCACCATTACCATCATCTGTATACATTCGCTGAAGTAAATCCAACACTAGATAACGCTCGCCATCAAATCGGATGTCTGTAACTTCCTTAAGCGACTGCAAATCCCTCACAATGGCTTTGAGTGATTCATCATCAAACAAGAAGGGCTCATGAGATAATATTGCACTTGTCGTATAAATACCAAGATTCATTAAGGAATGCGAAACCAAATCGCTAATTAGCACAGGATGTTCTCGCACATGTTTCGCCATTCTGAAAATAGTTTGAATGTCTTCTAGACAGACACTTGCATCGCCTTGATGAGCCGCAATTTTTGCATCAGTTGCAAGCACCCTTCCCATTGCGCGGTAATGGCTGAGCTGAGGCATCATAAGCGAGAATAAAAAGTCATCTGTCTCGGTTCCTGCTTGCTCTTCAGCATATTGATTTGGAAATACCTCGCTGTCTTCTTCTGCAACACTGCCAAGAACAAGACCTGAACCTGGCATCTTGGAAGCTTTGCGAATAATCGCTATGGTTTCTTGATGACTTCCAATCCATGAGTCGTAATGTGACCATCCCTCATGAGTTGGCCATGTTGGCTCATCAAAGGAAGGGTCATCATAAATCTGGTAAATGTTTGGTTCAGGGTCTAATCGAAGTGCAATCGAGGCTTCTCGATAAAGTGGCCATGCTCGGTCATCTTGAGGTATCGCAGCTGCAACCTCATTGATTTTCGCTTTGTAGTCAACTGTGATTGTCGCTGTCCGTTGAACTGCAACGAAAACCCAAACACCATAGATCAGAATGATGAGTCCAAGACAGAACCCCATGGTGATAATCGATTTCTTTAGCATTCATACAGTATAAATGCTTTTCTCATGATGTCATGAAATGATTCTAAAACACGCTTCTAAGACCGCAGGAACGCCTTCCCTGCTCACACCAGAGCAAACGAGCGCGTCATCAATCGCAAGTCCATTAAAGATTGATTCCATCAATTCAAGTCGGTCAACTTCTGGAATCATATAGATCTTGTTCAGGACAACGAGTTCCTTCTTCGCAGCAAGTTCTGGGGAATACCGTTCAAGTTCATTGCGAATCGTCTTATAGTTTTCAACAGGGCAACTGCCGTCAACTGGGCAGATGTCGATGAGGTGAAGCAGAGCATTCGTCCGCTCAATGTGTTTTAAAAATCGGTGGCCAAGTCCTGCACCATCTGATGCCCCTTCGATGAGTCCCGGTATGTCGGCAATAATGAGCCGGCGATTGATATCAAGCTCAGCAATTCCGAGATGTGGATGCAAAGTCGTGAAGGGGTAGTCAGCCGTCTTCGGGCTGGCCGCAGACACCGCAGTCAAGAACGTGGATTTACCTGCATTTGGTAAACCGACCAATCCGATATCAGCGATGAGTTTCAGTTCAAGGTTAAGGATTTTCTCAACGTACGGCTCGCCATGCGTAAACTCACGGGGTGCTTGATTCGTCGCCGATTTGAAATGTTCATTCCCAAAACCCCCCTTGCCACCTGGAACGACAACGACTCGCTGTCCTTCCTCAGATATATCTGCAATCAGTTCACCGCTCTCTTCGTCTGTGACAAGCGTCCCAAGGGGAACATGTACAACACGGTCTGCACCATTTGCGCCATGCATTTGACTCCCCTTGCCCTGACCACCATGTTCTGCCCTGTAGTGCGGCTTGTGCGTGAGTGGTAACAGCGTTCCTACTGACTCATCACCGACAAGTACGACTGACCCACCATCACCACCATCGCCACCATTGGGACCACCCTTGGGGATGAATTTTTCGCGGCGGAAACTCATGCAACCATCACCGCCCTTGCCACTTCGGACAAAGATTCTTGCTCGGTCAATTAACATGTGAGTCAGTGTAAGGGAATTCCTAAAAACCGAAGTAAGGAATCCTGGGGGTTGGGGTTACCCTACTGCTGTGTATTGTGGTACGTCTGGACTAGATGGAACGATGTCCACAAATCTGCCTCTAAAGCGCACGAGCCCTGGCTCTGTCGCATAAAGGGTGTCATCGTTACCACGACGAACTAAGTAACCAGCTTTAAACTTCGTACCACACTGACGAACGATGATTGAGCCTGCTTTCGCAGTTTCACCACTGTACAACTTAATACCACGATATTGTGGGTTTGAATCGCGTCCGTTGTTGGTTGAACCACCACTCTTCTTATGGGCCACAGCAAAGCTCCTTACTTCGTATTCCAGCCACATGCTGGAGCCCCGTATTGTATCAAAATGCGGGTACCCTTCAACCCCTTAGAAACACCCCCTTGGGGTTTACCTAAAAATCCACTTTTGAACGACTTCATCGCCATTAATCGCGTCTCTGTCGTCTGTCGTTAGCCTTCGAGTGCTCGTGCCGCCACTCACTGGGCGAGTTGGGAGTGGCACGAGTTGCAAGTCATCTAGAGGGCCATCAACTTTCCATGAGAGTTGAATGACGCGGTGGAGTTTATGTTTCTCGCCCGTAATTGGGTGGATGACATCCGCTGTGTCACCGCTGACGCCTGCGACAAAGACTTGGATCTCCTTCGCACGCTCATCGCCTGCTCTCCAAATGACGAGACCACGAATCGCATTTTCCTTGCCTTGAAGGAATTTGCCAGTTGCGTTTGACTGTGATTTCAATAACTCATCACCGTACACATCAAGGAGCCGAAGTTGGACATCACGAGGCACATCCTTGCCATCGACGATGATTTCACCCTTATCAGTGACGAGTTCCATGTTTGGAGTCCACTGTCGGTCGTTCCCTGTATTGTTGGTCACTTCATACCTCATGACCCAGAAGCCATCACCACTATCTTCATCACGGTAAAACGCAAGGTCGCCTGCGTCAAAGTCAAACTGCCAGCGTTTCGCATGGTCTGTTGCTTTGGGATATGCAGAAGCAATCGTTGTACAAGCCAAAACGAACAAGGTAATGAGTGATAGGAAGATGATGTGCTTTTTCATACAGAAACTCCTGTCCCATATTCTAGCAGTAGGATATGCCTTCAGTAAACATGAATACGAAGAAACATGAGGTCATTGCAGCAGAATTGATTGCTGGCAAACAAGGCGGGATTCGCCTCCTAGAGCTGCTAGGGTCTAAAGCGAGTGGTCAATACACCTTCTACCATGAGGGTGGCGCTGCCCTACTTTCAGTCATGAACAAGGGAAGGACATGCTCGCTTCTTCCAAGCGTTCCCAAGGATGGTGATGAGGGAGACGCCCTCCAATCGCTTCTCAAGCAAGCCATAGAATCACTGAGCACCCAATCATTGTCCCTTGCTCAAATTGTGCTCGCCAACCCTGCCCCAACGTTGCAAGTGCGTGCCCTCATTGAAGCCGGTTTTGAGGATCTTGCTACGCTTCATTATCTCGAACGGCTCTCAAGTATCACCGTTTTCCGAACATCGACTTTTGCTGGACTTCAGTTTCAATCAATGGAAACCATAGGTGATGACACACTTGGCAAAGTGCTCGAAGAGACGTATATCGAGTCCCTTGATTGCCCAAAACTTCATGGCGTCCGATCAACACGTGACATCATCGATGGGCACCGGATGAGTTCCACTTATCACCCGGAGTATTGGTTCATTGGAACCATCGACGGAGCATCTGCTTGCGTACTCCTACTCAACCCAAATGATGATGCTCTTGAACTTGCATATGTCGGCGTGATCCCAAGTCAAAGAGAACGTGGCATTGCTGACAGTTGTGTTGCCAAAGCAATCGAGATTGCACAACTTGATGACTTTAAACGGATTACGCTTGTCGTCGACAGCGCTAATGCAAACGCTTGCAACTTGTACGACAAATGGAACTTTGAGATCCGTCAATCTCGTCAAGCATTCATGTATAAGTTGTGCTGAACTTGTCCACACTTTGTTTGCAATTGTGCATAACTCGATTTCAAAAAAAATTTCGAACTGTTGACTCAGGAAAACACTGTACTTATGAGATGAGCGTTTTCAATTTCAGGTCACCCACTCAATCTTAGGGGTTGCATTCATGTTTCAATTGAGTAATCTCCTCGGACTGCTTAAGGATGAGCATTGGTTTTGGACGGACTCAGTTGAATCTCGACCACCCGTATTGTGTGAGGCGAATCCAGTCCCATGGATCAAGCAAACATCCCAATCATTGAGCAGCAAGTACGAGCATCGCTCAATCAATCACTGGGGAAACGACCATACAACATGTGGTTTGCAGGCACATCGTTCGACTGCGGGGACAAAGTAGCTCACATTCACGCTGCGACTCCACTAGCCGCAGGATGGATTAGAGATCGTTTTTCAGCACAACTCACAAAAGCCCTCCAAGAAGCATATGGAAACGAAGACATTCATTTTACCATTGGCGTTCAAGAGCAGACCTGTCAAGAAGATGTAACACAGCACGCTATTGTCCCATCTCAACAAACACAGCGACCTGTCATCAAGCGAGTCAGGCAATTGCTCGGCTTCGATGAGTTCGTCGTTGGTCAATGCAACGCCCTTGCTTGCGCTGCGGCTAAGGAGATGTCATCCTCAAGCGGACTCAGCATCTCGCCACTCTTTATTCATGGCGCGTGTGGTGTTGGCAAAACACACCTCCTTCAAGCCATTTGCAAGCGCGCCGCGCAAGTTGAGGGAAGTAAAGTTCGCTACATCACCGCAGAGCAGTTCACCAATGAGTTTATCGCGAGTTCGAGGTGTGGCGACTTTGCTCGATTTAGAAATCGATATCGCACGCTCGATCTCCTTGCAATTGATGACGTTCACTTTGTAGCAAGCAAAAAGAAGACGCAAGAAGAACTCCTACATACACTTGATGCTGCTGGGCTGAGAGGTGCTCGGCTTGTCCTCGCATCTGACGAAGACCCACGCCAAATCAAACAACTCAATAGAGCACTCGCGAACCGCTTCGTTGCTGGCATGATTGCTGAAATCAACAGACCAGACCGAGAAACTCGGAAACAGATTATCACCCAACTTTCACTTGTCAAAGGCATCACATTAACTGAGGGTGCCATCGACCATCTCGCTTCACAAGCCGTTGGTTCAGTCCGTGAGATTGAAGGCACCATGACTCGATTAAAGGCATGCTCTGGGCTGCTCATGAAGAGTGAATCGATGCTAGGCATTGATTCAGTCCAGCAAGTCATGAAGTCAACGAACACGGTGCATACACAAGTGAGCATGAACGATGTCATCGAAACCGTTTGCAAACGAGCAGCACTGTCGAGCATGGAACTTCGCGGTAAATCGAGGGCGACAACAATCGTATTCTGGCGTTCAGTTTCCGCTTATCTAGGACGCACCATGACAAATATGAGTTATCCAGAACTCGCTCTTGCTCTTGGACGCAAGAATCACTCAACTGTTCATGCTGCTGTCAAACGAATCACTGAAGAACTCCAAAGTGACTCGCCAAAGCAAAAATGCGGTCCTGAGCACATTGAACTTCGGGAACTCGTCGACCAACTCACTTGGGCAATACGGAACCACGCCCAATCTATTGGCTCAAAATCACGGGCACGGAAGGAGCCAGCCCGAATCACGCGGTGAGAGAGTGCTGTTTCAAGGAAGTAACAGCACTTCTTTCATCGCTTTGACACCCTTAATCAGTGAGAAATCACTCCAATAGATGTTACAATCGCACTATGCATTGCATCATTGCCATGGTGGTTACAACTTTGATGTTTGCGTCAGTTTCTAGAGACACAGACAAAACTGATGCGGCGCTTGTGCAATTGCAAAAAGCGACGAGTAACGAAAACAGTTTAATCAACCTCGCAGCCCTTAGAAATTTAAGGGACATCGACCTTAGACCCTTCTTTTTTCAATTTGCACAACATCCTGATTGGCCAGTTCAAGTCCACGCTGTCCTTGGCCTCGCTGAGTTAAGTGACGAACAAACGATCGACCCTTGGCTTGTGCAACAAGTAGCTCCCCTTGCTCGCGAGCACTTACTTTTGCAAGCAATTGATGATGGACTTGTACAAAAAGAACAGATGGAGTCGCTGCTAAAGTGGCCACTCCTTGAAAACACTCCGAAACTGTGGCTCATTTCAGAGTTATCAATGCTCGGCGAAGTACCAGACAAAACGATGTTACGTGAGTTGTCTAGCACAACTGAATTGAGTGTTGCCATGTTTACAGCCCTACTCCTCGGCGAAGACGAAGTCATCGATGAAGTGACGCGGCGACTGAGAAGAGCATCAAGCATCGAAAAAGACAAAGCGCTCCAAACGACATTCCAAATGATTCGTCAATACAAATTGCAAAGCGCCGCTACATGGCTACACGACATTATCGAGAATAAAGCGATCGCTCTCAATGATAATGAACGCTACTTTGCACTACACACTCTCCTTGAAGTTGCTCCAGACGAGGGTATCGCGCTTTGGGAAAACCAATTTCCAACAGAGCCAAACAGGAAAGAACAAGTCAGGTATCTGCTTGTGCTGTTAGAGTCAAACATCATCCCAACCGCAAAAATGATAGAGCGTCTCGATATCGATCTTGATGACTCCCTACTTGGGTTAATGGCTAAATCAGGTGCCGTGAATAAACCAAACGACCGTGTGACAATCAGTGATGTTGACGCTCTTGCAAGTTTGATTAAGCGGGGTCATCGCGATTCAACCGAATGGTCATTTGAGGCAGCAGAAAATCTCAGTGAGGCAAATCAAGTTCTTCTTTATACCGAACTCTCAAAGTTTGAAGATGATGCATCTTTAAGACGCAGAGACTCTGCGAGCAGAGCATTTAGTCGGCTCATCAACATCAAGCCTGAAAAGGCATGGAAATTGCTTCATGACACAAAAGATGACAGCACGCAGCAAGAATACATGTTGCTTGCGATGCTTCAGATTACTGATGACATCATCATGAAAGATGCCATCGAACAAGCATCCATGCTCAAGCGAATTGGTGTGAATAAAGCCGATGTGATGACGCTGTTATTGATGGCACGCGGTCAAGAACCACTCCCAGACATCGATCAAAAATATCTTGGCATCATTGCCGCTGGAGGCGGAGATGTCATTGGGCCTCTTAAAACACAAGCGGCATGGCTTTATCTCAAAAAGATGGGACTCGCTGACAAAGCGCTAGCCGCAGTAAGTACTCAGTAACTGAAGTGTCCTCTCAAATCCCTCTCAGTCTTGCAAACATCACCGAAGAAGAGATTCTTGCGGCAACTGATGCGTTGCGTAGCCAAGAACTGACGCTCGGTCCATGGACCAAAAAGTTTGAAGGCCTCGTTAGCAAACACACCAATAATCGTAATGGCATTGCAACCAATTCAGGTAACAGTGCAATGGAGATTGCTCTTGACTCACTCGGTATTGGAAAAGGGCATGAAGTCCTAACTGCTTCTTTCGCGTTCCCATCAACCGCATCGGCCATCCTTCATATTGGAGCCACGCCTCGCTTTGCAGATTGCGACGCGAGAACGCTCAACCTTGATGTAAAAGATGTTGAATCGAAGATTTGTGAATCGACAAAGGCAATTGTTGCAACGCATTCTTTTGGAAACCCCGCAGGCATCGACGAACTTGCTCGGATTGCACAAGAATATGAGATTCCCCTAATCGAAGACGCGAGACAAGCCATCGGAAGTAAACTTGGGGAACGCAAAGTTGGGACCTTCGGTAGGGTTACAGTGTTTGCCTTCCATTCCGCTGCACAACTTACTTGCGTCGAAGGCGGCATGATTGTCACGGATGACGATCACCTTGCAGCACGGTGCAAGTTGTCAAGAAATCATGGGTATGACCATAGTCATGTAGCGATGCTTGATGAACTCCACCAAGTTCGCACTGATGAACATTTGCAAGTCAGAGGACATGGTTACCGTCTCAGCGAAGTACATGCTGCTGTAGGGTGTATTCAAATGAATCGTATGGAATCCATCTTAGAAAAACGAGCAGCAATTGCCGAGTGGTATACCCAGCGCCTTTGCGGGGTCTCTGAAATCATGTGCCCAACCGTCGAGTCGAATGTTGAGATGAGTTGGGATGGTTATGTTGTTCGACTTGGCGACCGATTCTCACGAGAAGAACGAGATGAAGTCATTCGAGGTCTCCATAGACATGACATCGGAGCAGGGGATTTCTATCAGTCGATCCCCACACTACCGCCCTTCCATTCGTTTGACACTGCCAAGAACGCTTGCCCTGTTGCACAATCACTCGCTAAGCGAACGGTTGCGCTTCCCTTTTACACGACATTAACGCAACGAGACGTAGACATCGTTTGTCAAACACTTGAGTTGATGTTAACCCGCGGAACATTTAGCGACATTTGAGGCGCTTACACCGTTGCGTGCTGCTTCTGGGTTGACACTTCTACAATTGGCATGAGTTCTTCTTCATGAGATGCAATGTGATGGAGCACTTCTTGCCTTCGATTGCCCTGCAGACGGTCAAGCGCTTGCCTTGCGTGAACATAATCCATTTGAAGAATGCGGTTCGCTTCGCTCGTTGCATCGAAGAGCGGATTGTACGAAACAGTTTCTACATTGCTCTTTCTTCGAGATGTCATGTATGTAGCAAAAAACATCGCGGTGAGCCCAAAAAGAACAACCGCGTGTTTACCAAGAATCATCGGTTGTTCAGTTGATGCTGAAAGCACTGGTGTTTGAGGCACAACTTGGAGTTCAATGCGTGCACTCGGCACTGCAAGCATTGCTATGTGCTTCACTTCTTCTAATACGATGAACTGAGAGCCCTGCATCGATGCCCGTTCTGAAACCCAGCGTTGTGGCAGTGCAATGCGGATGACTGGTACCATTTGATTTCGCCATGGAATTGGAACAGTGGCCGCTTGAGGTCTTTCAAAAGATGCTTGAACTGTTGCTGCTGGCAACCCAAGAGCATTTTCTACTTGTGATTTCAGCAGTGGTAATGTGAGTTCTTGCTCGTCCGTTGATTCATCGACAAACAATACATCTCCCCAAGTCACAGTCGACAAACAAAGCCCAATGACAAATGAAATGAGGAGGAGCAACACCATCGATGCATTGCGATGCTCAGATGACGCCGGTTCTGAAGCCGGACCAGAAGCCGATTCTGAAGCCAGGCGACGCTGTTGTGTTTGACTAAAATTTGGCACGAATCATCCTCTCCGTGTGGTTCAAACTGGCGACATCACTACGCCTCCATGCGTAACGCCATACCCATCTATCGGCTATTGTCCCATTTTTTCTAGCATTAAAGGGGGTAAATGAATCACTTGGATTCATCAAAAACGAGGATGGAATCGGGGTTCAGTTTAGTGGTGAGATATGTGTGATTAAAAACGCGGTCCATGGGCTCATCCTCTACCACTGTGGAAATTCCTGCAAATGCAAGTTTAATCTCGACGTCATTGACCGTACTCTTTACATCAATGTTGGAAGGTGTTTTCGGCCAATGAAGTGC
>JAKVBR010000015.1:10828-16369 GCA_022447165.1 Phycisphaerales bacterium
GCATGCGTTTCAGCAAGTTCAACGCCAATTGGGTCGCGTAACATTGCTGACCATGTGCCATCTTGATCTTGCCTACTTAACGATGAGGGTAACCCCTCAGCGAAAGTGACGGACCACCCTTTTGCCCAATCGTCGCCGTCGACAGGGATTGGTTCAAAACCGATTAACTGCAGTGCTAATAGCGCATCTGCAAGAAACAACTCTTGATCATTCATTCTGAGGACTGAACGCTCTTGCGTAAAATCGAACATCCAACTCTCGCCATTTGCGCATCCTGCCCAAACGATGAGTTCTCCGACTTTTGAAACTCTCAGCGAAACATGTTGACCTGATTTCCAAAAGTCAAAATCACCTTGCTCTCGGTGTTTTCCGTTTTCGTCTTCCCATTTAAATTCAATCACTCCGTAGCCCACGAGTTCTTTGAACTTGCTTGTTCTCTCGGCTTCACGCTCCGCGATACCAACAATAGTTGGTTTGTCATGAAAATTTTCAATTTTTTCTTGAGTGCAACTCAGAAGTAGCAATGAGAGGAGCAGAAGTCGCCACATTTAAAAATCGCCTTGAAGAATCTCACCAAGTTGGTCAGACAAATCTTGAATTTCCTCTTCCTCGATACCTGGATTCCGAACGGCGAGGGGCTCACTATCGGTGCCCCTGAATTTCAGATTCCAAAGTTCCCCTTGTTCATCTTGGTCTCTTGAGACGAATTGCAATTTTCGCTTCCGTAGAAGTACAAGTGCCAAAATATAGCGAAAAGCGACCCTTTGAGGCCGTTCATCGCCATCTAGGCGCTCAAACAAGTCAAGTAACACTTCATCATCAATGACTATATCCTGCTTGTCTTCTTTATTAGGAACGAGGTATCGCCAGTGACTAAAAAGCCGCTCTGGAGGCGGTGTACCTTCCCATGACGCCTCTGAATAATCAAATCGATCGAAGCCCTCGTCTTCTTCTCGTTCGCATAATGCAGCCACCGCTTTTGTCCCAGGGGTTAATGTGTCACCGCTGATTGAACAAATTCCGGTAGATCGAGACACACTTTGTGCATTTCCGAATCGTGTCATAGATGAGAATCCTACGGTATCAGCGTATACTTTGAGTACATATGAGTTGGAATATTTTTGGATACGATGTTTTTGAGACAATTATTGAGCTTCTCATCATTTGGCTCAGCGTCTTTTTAGCATTTCGTTTTTTACAAGGCACAAGAGGTGGCGGTGTGATTCGCGGTCTCATTGTATTGCTTGCTCCCCTTTGGCTTCTCCAAATGCTCGCAGATACGACTGGGCAATTCCAGCGGCTTGATTTCTTTGCTGAGCAATTCTTGACGTATGTCGTGCTACTACTCATCATCATCTTCCAGCCCGAACTTCGGCAGGCCGCACTCAGAGTGAGTCAATCAGGGCTATTCTCTAGGTTCAGCCACGCACCAACCATCGGGGACATCACGATTACATCCATCGCAGATGCTGCCGTCTTCTTAAGTCGAAACCAGTTTGGCGGACTCATTGCAATTGAACGAGAGAATCGCACCTCTGACCATGTCATTGGCGGGCAATTGATTGACGCTCAAGTGAGTTCATCCTTGCTTCAATCGATCTTCTGGCCAAACAATCCGCTCCATGATTTAGGTCTCATTATTCGAGGCGACAGAATCACAAAAGCAAGTGTCCAGTTTCCACTCGCAGATGACTCCGTAGCATTACCCTCTGAGTTGGGCTCAAGACATAGGGCGGCGATTGGATTATCCATGCGGTGTGATGCACTCATTGTTGTCATCAGTGAACAGACGGGGCGTATTTCATTCGCAGAGCAAGGCGTGCTGACAACTATCGATAGAGACGAGTTAGAGCAAACGCTTGCGACTCGGTTGAATGCTGAGTTAAGCAGTGAAACTGAGGCGGAATCAGAAGAAGTAGAAGATACCGAAGTAAACATCCAAGCGACACCGGAGTCAACAGAATGAAGCAAAAAGATACTGGTGTCATGTTCTTGTTTGTGACAACGCTCACTGTGATTATCTGGCTTTGGGCAGCTGGACAAACGAAAACCGAAGCAACGGTTACGACAACTGTTCGATTTAAAGCACCTGAAGGCATGACGAGCACAGTCACGCCGTCGTTTGCTTCAGTAACGCTTACGCTTGAAGGCCCTCGTTCTGCAGTTGACACTGCAAAAGCCGAATGCGCAAATGGACTCGATTTAACAGTCGCTGAAACAGACGGCACTGTTTCAATCAATGACATTGCATCAAAACTCAATGCGCTTGATGAATTGAAAACAACTGGAGCGACGACAATTGCTGCTGAGCCATCCTCATTTAATGTTGACATTCAAACGATGGTGCAAGTTGAAGCAGCGGTTGAAGCCGTGCTTTCAAACGTCACAGTCAGTGGTGATGTGACAGTCAATCCTGCAACTGTAACGCTCAACATTCCAAAACGTGTCAGAGCCACTTTACCTGACGCAATCACAGTGCAGGCAGTAGTGAGTGACTCAGCCCTCCAACAACTTTCACCAGGCGTCGTTCATACTCGTGATGCAGCGATTCGTCTGCCCATTCCACTTGACGTTCCAGATGTCACTGTCTCGCCAAGCAGGGTTGAAGTGACGTTTAAGATTCAATCGATGACAGAGAAAACGGTCATCCCACAAGTACGTGTTATTTTGGCCGGTCCGCCAGAAGATTACGCTTCATACACCGTCGAACTGCCACGAAAGACGATTTCAAATGTCACCGTTGAAGGCGATAACGACATTATCGATGGCATTAAATCTGGCGATTACGCCGTCTTTGCAGTCATCCGACTTGCTTCGAGAGATATGGAGCAAGGCATTAGTTCAAAACCAGTCACATCATTCATTGCCATTGGCAAGGATGGGGTTGGGCACCAACTCGATGTGAGCGTTGAAGATCCAGACGCCCTCAAGGTTGAGTTAAACATCGCACCAGTCTCAAAAACCGAAAGTTAATCGTTACGTCCAGCGTGTAGCGAACCAAGATTTTTTACCACGTCTCAGCAAAATAGTCGTTCCGTGGAGCAAGTCATCTTTGCTGAGCACTCTCTCGAGTGCCTCATCACCATTCACTTTTTTGCCATTGACAGCAACGGAACCATTTTGCAAAAACTCTCTTGCTTCTCGTTTGCTTTTACACAGTGAAGTTTGTGGCAACAAATCGACTAGCATTGCTTCGTCAGTACCAATCAGTGATTTTGAAAACTCCCCTGCTGGAACTTCAGCAAACACATCCCTGAGCATTGCTTCATCAAGTGCGGTGACATCTCCTCCAAAAAGTGCTTGCGCTGCGTCATTACACCGCCTGACATTCTCTTCACCATGAAAAATTTGCGTCATCTCATCAGCAAGGCGTTTTTGTGCAAGTCGTAAATGGGGAGCATCTGCATGCTCTTTTTCGATTCCTTCAATGTCTTCTTGATTTAAGAACGTAAACCAGCGGAGGAACTTTCCAGCGTCTTCATCTGGAACATTCAGCCAGTACTGATGGAACGCATACGCAGAAGTCAAATCATCCGTGAGCCATATCGCGCCATCTTCAGTTTTGCCAATCTTTGAACCATCGCTTGCTGTGACGAGCGGTGACGTGATTCCAGCTCCTCTAAACTCGTTTTCATCTGCTCCGCTCATATCACGGCGGATCAGATCGATGCCAGCAACGATGTTTCCATATTGGTCGCTTCCTGCAATTTGTACTGTGCAATCGTGGGATTGTCGCAAGTGAAGAAAATCATACGCCTGAAGAATCATGTAACTAAACTCAGTATACGAAATGCCTTGCTCGCGATTATTGAGCCGGTCTTTGACCGAGTCCTTTTGAATCATTACGTTTACTGAAAAATGTTTCCCCACATCACGAAGCACGTCGATGAAACCAAGTTCACAAAGCCAGTCCCCGTTATTGACAATGATGGCTGCATGTTCACCTTCAAAGTCAAGCACCTTGGAAAATGCTCTTAACTGTCCTTGTATGTTTTTTTCAACGATTTCTTTTGATTGAAGCGTACGCTCAGCATCTTTCCCAGAAGGGTCACCAATAAGACCTGTCCCTCCACCCATTAATACAATTGGCGTGTGCCCAGCGAGTTGCCAATGTCGCAGTAGTTTGATTGGCATGTAATTACCAATCGTTAAACTTTCTTTCGTTGGGTCGAAACCGCAATATGCAACACAACCCTTTTGCTCTAAGTGCGTGCGCAATTCGTCCCCACCAGTCGTTTGGTGAAGGAGCCCGCGCCACTCAAGTTCGTCAAGAAAATTCATTTGTACAGTTTATCTCCACTGAGCAATATCGGCTTTCACTTTTTGTTTGTTGAAGAAAATGATGAGCCCAACTGGAAGCGCTAATTGCATGGGCATTGCAATCAATAACTGCGCGAGGAACATTGCCTTCACTTCGGAGTTCGAAGCAACAAGTAACCACCTTGGCACCCAATTCATCAGGACAACCACGGTTGTGAAAATGATGAAACAGAATGACCATAAGATGAGTCGCTTTGGCACTTTGGGATCTCTTTGGATGAGAAAAATGCCCTGCATGAGCAAAAACAGCGAGAAACAGACGACACAGATGCTGCTTGCCCTCGCAAACCACATTGGAGGTCCGTGCTCAATGAGTTCTGCTTGAAGCGAATCGCTCAATTCCCCTTCACCGATTGGAATTGCGGTATGGAGTTGTTGCAATTCATCCATGCCAGAGAGTCCAAGGCAACCACCAAACAGCATTAATCCACCAACAATAACGCAAATTGCACCGCATACGGTGACCCATTGCGCTGGTTTCGATTCTAGTTCGTTCAAAACTGCCTCAAGAAGCGGGCATCGTTTTCAAACAGTAAACGAATGTCTGGTATTCCATTCTTTAACATTGCAATTCGTTCGATGCCTAATCCAAATGCATACCCCTGCCATTGTTCAGGATCATATCCAACTTCGGTAAACACTTGAGGGTCTACTAAGCCGCATCCACCAATTTCAACCCATTGCCACTTGCCTTTAATCTTCATTTTCATGTCGACTTCTGCAGACGGCTCAGTAAAGGGAAAGAAACTTGGTCTAAATCGAACTTCGGCTTCTTCGCCAAAATATGATTTTGCAAACTGAAAAAGCGTCGTCTTCAAATCAACCATTGATACTTTCGGTGCGACTAACAAACCTTCACATTGGTGGAACATGCTGTAATGTGTCGCGTCATGCGTATCGGGTCGATAGACACGACCGACTGCAATCACTTTGATTGGTGGTGCAGTTTGTTCCATGACACGAATCTGCACCGTTGAGGTTTGACTTCGAAGCATCCGGTCATCACCCATGTAAAAGTTATCGATGGGCTCGCGTGCAGGGTGATCTTCTGGAATATTGAGTGCATTGAAGTTGTGATATTCATCTTCAACTTCTGGTCCAAACGCAATGGAGAAACCCATCCGCTTGAACACCTCTGAAATTTCATCAATGGTTTTCGTGATGATGTGCCTACGCCCGAGACGCGCTGCATCGCCTGGCTCAGTCACATCCATTGGGGAT
>JAKVBR010000150.1 GCA_022447165.1 Phycisphaerales bacterium
CAAATAGCGTCGTTGGCATGGTCCGTGACACAAACACAGCCCTAGCAGAGAGTCATACGGAACTTGCAATTCGCGTATTGTCATTTGATGACACAGTGAATCGATTCAGGAAAGAAATTGTGCTTGATGTGCAACGGCGAACGAGTAATGGCTTGCTTGATCCGCTCATTGCGTTTGACTTGCTAACGGTAACGCGAAAGTTAGAACGGATTGCGGACTACTGTACGAACATTTGTGAACAAGTCATCTATTTGCAAACCGGGAAAATCGTAAGGCACTTACCAGACGGCTGGACCGACCCGGAAACACCGTCGTTTTGATTGACAAACAGAGCAATCTATACAAACAATTACAAGAACGTGACCAACTCCATGTTCTCAAGTTCTGGGATGAGTTGTCAGCAATTGAGCAGGATGAATTGACGAGGCAACTTGAGTCGATTGATTTCTCGTTGCTTGATGAGTTTGTGAACATGCTGCAACAGTCAAATGAAATGTCGCAAGAAATTGAGGCATGCGAAGTGCACAAGCGATGTGAGTGTAACCATCATCAAGAAGTTGGCGAAGCAATGATTCGCAAGGGTGAACTTGGCGTGCTTACTGTTGCAGGCGGTGATGGAACTCGATTGGGTTGGAGTGGTCCAAAAGGGACGTATCCTGCAACCCCGTTATCGGGCAAATCACTTTTTCAATTGATTGCAGAACAAATTGTGTATGCTCAAGAGCGTTACGGTGTCACAATTCCTTGGTACATCATGACAAGTGTTTCAAATTCAGAACTGACGAAATCATTTTTGCTCGATAACAATTGTTTCGGCTTAGATAGGGCAGACATTTTTGTGTTCGAGCAAAAGCAAGTCCCAACGCTTGATGAACATGGCAACTTGATTTTGAATACGAAATCATCCTTCGTTACGAACCCTGACGGCCATGGTGGAATAATTTCGGGCTTGCAACAAAGCGGGGCACTTGCTGAGATGGAAGGTCGGGGCATTCAATATCTGTCGTATGTTCAAGTTGATAATCCGCTTGCAAGAGTCGTTGACCCTATCTTTTTAGCGATGCATGCAATGGATGACGATTCGTCGAACGAAGTTTCAAGTAAATGCGTTCCAAAGACAAATTCCGAGGAACGCGTCGGCGTGTTTTGCAAAAAAGATGGACGCGTTTCTATTCAAGAGTACTCTGATTTAACGGATGAACAAGCAAGTGAAACGACAGAGGGTGAGTTGACATTTGGAGCGGGTTCAATTGCGATTCATATGTTTAGTAGAGCGTTTTTAGACCAAATCGCATCGTCACTACCATGGCATAAAGCTCGCAAAAAGGTCGCCGCCCTTGAAGGCGAGTGTAACGCGATTAAGTTTGAAACATTTGTGTTCGATGTATTACCAATGGCGGCTGATTCATTAGTTGTGCAAGTGAAACGCGAAGATGAGTTTGCGCCAATCAAAAATGCAAATGGGGATGATTCGCCAGCGACCAGCCAAGCGTTGCAAGCATCTCGTTCGAGAAGGTGGCTCATTGAGGCAGGTATCGACATTGAAGATGGGGCCGAAGTTGAACTCAGCCCACTCAGTGGAGCATCGCCACGCGAGATTAATGTCAGCGAGATTCCGAATCCCATCAAATCAGGACAACAACACGTGGTTTGATTTATGGAAGGACTCGTTGACCAACTTCTTGAATATGGTCCGTGGGTTGTTTTTGGTTTGCTGCTACTTTCTGGCGTGGGCATACCGCTTGGTGAGGACATCATCATTATTCCAGCAGGGATGCTTGTTCAGCATGGCGATTTGCCATTTTGGGAGACACTCATTGCTGCATATTGTGGAGTGATTGGTGGTGACCTACTTTGGTTTACGATTTGTTCACATTTCGGTTCTAAGATTTCACACACGCGGTGGTTTAAACGGATTGTGCATCCGAAGCGAATGCTTCAGGTGAAGTATCAGTTTGATGTTCGCGGCGTTTGGGTGATTGTGCTTGCTCGATTTATTCCAGCGAGCCGCACGACTACCATCACTGTTGCGGGCATGATGCACATGAAGTTCTGGAAGTTTGCTTGTGCAACGCTTCTTTGTTGTTTGATTACAGCACCGATGCAATTTTTTGCAGGATGGTGGATTGCTGACAGTTTGCAATCTGAAAGTACAGTTGAGATGATTATTCGCCTCATTGGTCTAGCGATGGTAGTTGTTGCTTTTGTTTGGGGCTATCGGTTGTGGTCACGGCATAAGCAGTCTGGCAATGCGCCACCTCGAGCAGATGCGAGATGGCTTCGTCCTCCCTCAAAAGATAAAAAGTAATTCGTTTGTTTCGCGCTCAACACATATAATGTGCAACTATGAGAGCAATCATCACAGGTCAAATCGGAATGGACAAGAAGCCGTATCTGGAGGCAGTTTCACAGCTTGCAGGCGAGCGGGGCGGCAACATTGAACTCTTTAATGTCGGCAAAATGATGTATGCAGAGGGTCCTGACATTCGCGAGGGCCGCATTCTTGATTTACCAATGAGCCGGTTACATTCCCTTCGCAGGGCAGCGATTAAGGACATCATATCTTCAACCACGCCAGTTGATGAGCATCCAGATGTCATCATGAATACGCATGCAACATTCCGTTGGCGTCATGGCTTGTTCCCAGCGTTTGACTTTGATCAAATGGAGGCGTTTGCGCCGAATTTGTTCATTTGTCTCGTTGATAACATTGAAGTGGTTCATAAACGATTGCATGATGAGCATGACATTGACGCAACGCTCAAAGATTGCATGGTTTGGCGGGAAGAAGAGATTCTTGCAACTGAGCTACTTGCTCAAGCGTGCGGTTGTAGAAACTCCTTTTACATTTTGAGCAGGGGCCGCCATCAAGACACGACTGAAACGTGTTACAGATTGATTACGCGTAACTCACTCAAGAAAGTTTATCCATCCTTCCCAATGAGTCATGTTGTTGACATGCCTGACATTCTTGAAGAGATTGCGCAATTTAGAGCAGCGCTTGCTGAGCATTTCATTACGTTTGACCCAGCAGATGTGGATGAAAAGTTGCTTCTTGATAACGGCATTGAAGCAGCGAAGCAGGGCAAGGATTGGATTGAAGTTGAACCACATGCATTTGGCGGCAAGGAGGGGGATGCGCCACTTCGCGTTTCAGTTCGCGAGATTTTGGACATCGCTGGTGACATCGATGGTCAAATTTACATGCGGGACTTCCGGTTGATTGACCAATCAGACATGATTGTTTCGCTCGTGCCTGAACTTCCAGGTGGTGTCCCTGGACTATCAAGCGGTGTTGAACGCGAGTTGCAACACGCTTGGGAGCACACGAAGGAAGTGTATGTGGTGTGGAAACCAAAGAAGGCGCCATCGCCATTTATCACTGAGACAGCGACAAAGATTTTCAGTTCAGTTGATGAAGCATTAGAGTATTTCTCAGAGCAGGGGTACTTTGAGATGTCAAACTTGTTTGGTCATTAATCGTACTTAATCCACTCTAAACAGAGACCTTCGGGCGGCATGGTTTTGCCTGCGCGTGTACGGTCGCCTGATGCAATGATTTCTGGAATGTCATTGGGCGAAGTGCGTTCGAGCCCGACGTCGACGAGTGTGCCAGCGATGATGCGAATCATGTTCCAAAGGAACCCTTTGCCTGCGATGTCGATTGCGACGCGGTGTTCAGCGAGAATTGAAACATAACAAGCGTCGATTCTGCGAACAGTTGACTCTCGCCCATGATTCATTTTTGTGAACCCAGCAAAATCATGTTCACCAACGAAGTGTGGTGCGGCTTCCATCATTGCTTTGGTGTTCAGTTCGGGCATGACGATTGCATAGACACCTCTATCGAAGAGCGGTTTATTCCTCGGGTCGCAACAGCCGTGAACGAGTTGATACCGGTAGCCCTTGCTCGTGCAACTATTGATGGGATCGAATGAGAAGGGGGCAAGCTCGACGGTGGTGACTTTGATGTCATCAGGTAGTCGCGAGTTGAGTGCGAAGACAGGCTCGTTCT
>JAKVBR010000151.1 GCA_022447165.1 Phycisphaerales bacterium
AACGGAATCGGATCATGTTCGCTCGTGGCTCATGACATGTATGACACATATGCAGTGCCCCTCTTGCTGCGGTGAACGGTTGCGAATAGAAGCAAGATCCGTGACGGTTGAATCGTCGGGACAACACTATTCGATTACGCAGTTAACATCATTGACAATTGCAGAGTTACTTGAAGTTGTCAATGCTATTGCGTTAACTTCTGAACAAACCAAAATTGCAGAACCGATTCTGAAGGAAATCAAAAGTCGTTTAACATTTCTGGTTTCGGTAGGATTGGACTATCTATCTCTCAATCGAACGAGTTCCACCCTGTCTGGCGGTGAATCTCAGCGTATTCGACTTGCGACGCAAGTCGGTTCAGGACTAGTAGGCGTGTGCTACGTTCTGGATGAACCAACAATTGGTTTGCATGCAAGAGATAATGAACGATTGCTCAAAACACTCCATCATCTTTCCGCAATTGGGAACACTGTCCTCGTAGTTGAACACGACGAGGAAATCATTAGAAGTGCGGACCACATCGTTGATGTTGGACCTCAAGCAGGATTACATGGCGGAAAAATTGTTTGTCAGGGATCGCTCGATGAAATTCTGAAACACAAACAGTCACTCACAAGCAAGTATTTAAACGGCACGCTTGCGATTCCAACACCGGCTAAGCGAAGAGCAGTGTTGTTTGACAATTCGCTCTCTGTGACTGAAGCAGTTCAAAACAACTTGAAAAAAGTCGATGTTGACTTGCCCTTGAATGTAATGACTTGCATCACTGGTGTTTCAGGAAGTGGAAAGTCGTCACTTGTCAATCAAGTATTGCTGTCGCAAATGGCAAGAGTGATGAAGGGAGAATCCGTCGACCAATCACTTTGCAAATCAGTTGATGGCATTGGAAACATTGACAGATTGATTGAAGTTGATCAATCTCCAATTGGCAGAACGCCTCGTTCAAACCCAGCAACGTACACAGGTATTTTCGACCACATCAGATCGCTATTCACCCAAACTCGCGAAGCCAAGATACGAGGGTATAAGCCAGGACGTTTTAGTTTTAATGTAAAAGGAGGCAGGTGTGAATCGTGTCAAGGCCAAGGTGTTAAACGGATTGAGATGCACTTCTTGCCTGACACGTATGTCACATGTGAAGAGTGCAATGGCGCTCGTTACAACAGCGAGACATTGGAAGTGAAATGGCGAGGGTACACAATTAGTGACATCCTCAACGCGACGATCGAAGATGCGTGCGAGATTTTTGCTAGTCATCCAAAGATTGCACGAATGCTCGATTGTCTGAAAGATGTTGGGCTCTCTTATCTGACGCTTGGTCAGCCGTCGACAACGTTGTCTGGTGGTGAAGCACAGCGAGTGAAACTAGCGAGTGAACTTGGAGTTCAATCTAAGAAGCAGACGCTTTATGTTCTAGATGAACCAACGACGGGTCTACACTTTGCTGATATTGACAAATTGTTACTAGTTCTGCATCGACTTGTCGATGCGGGCAATACAGTCATTATAATTGAACACAATCTTGAAATTATTAAAAATGCAGATTGGGTGATTGACTTAGGCCCTGAAGGCGGTGATGGTGGCGGTGAGATTGTGTGTGAAGGGACGCCCGAACAAGTTGCAAAACACAAGAGTAGTTTTACCGGGCGTGCACTTAAGGGTGTCGTGAAAGCAAGTCCTACTTCCCGAAAACGAAAAACTTGCTCATCAAAAAGTTAAAAATAATTCCCACAGCAGAGCCCACGACAACTCCAATAAAACCAGCATATTGAATGGCGTTTTCCTCAGAGAGTGAATTGGTTAAGTAAAAATTCACGATGACCGGAATTGCGCAGACTGCAACGAATCCCAAGTACTGTATCACGATTGGTCTGTTGCGGGCATTCCAAAATGCAAGCCGCCGATCCCAGTAAAAGTTCCATGTCATCGTGAGCCAAATCGCTGTAATGATTGCAAGCGGTTTCGACGAAATGAGCTGTGTTGTGAGAGAAAGAAGTAACACATAGATTGCTGCTCCGCTTAAGCCTACAGTTGCAAATGAGCAGAAGCTCACTAGTTTTGGATGTGTGTAACGAACGAGCCGCAGCACATGATGGAAATATTCCCATTGCACTTTGAGCGTCAGTTTGCTGTGACCATATTTACGTGTTTTGAAATGGATTGGGACTTCGTCCACGTTTTTACAACCACACTTCACAATGAGTTCAAGACCAATTTTGTATCCAATTGGATTGAGGTCATCTGCTTGTTGGTATGTTTTGTGTTTGAATCCCAAGAAGCCGCTCATTGGATCTTTTACTTTTGTAAATGGTCTTGCCATGATTGTGGCAATCTTTGAATTGACCCATCGCAAAACGCCCCATCCATCTTGAGTGGAGCCGCCTTGGATGTAGCGTGACCCAACAACGAAGTCTGCTCCCTTCTGGAGTGCTTCAACCATTGCTGGAATTGTTTCTGGTGGGTGTGAGCCATCTGCGTCCATCACGATGCAATACTCACTCTTGCATTGGTCAAGGCCATGGATCACAGCGCTTGAAAGTCCCCTGTCTTCAGTCCTTGTAATCAATTGAACCCATGGTTTATGCAACTCTTCAACGCACTCGATGGTTCCATCTTGAGAATCATCATCAACAATGATGAGTTGTAAGTGTTCAATTGACGTTTGTTTAACTCGCTCAATACCATCAATCAGTGATGGGAAGTTGTCGACTTCCTTATATGTGGGAAGGATGATGGTGACTGAGTCTTGAATCATAAATACTTCTTTTAAAACCGTTTATGAGCTGGGCGCTCGGATTACTCTCGAATGCCCATGATTGCTTTAACGAGTTTGAGGTCTTGGTACCGCGTTACCTTGATATTTCGGCTATCTCCCTCGACGAGATAAACAGGTTCTCCAAGTTTCTCTATGACTGAGGCATCATCGGTGCACTCCTCTAGGGAGTCCTGCTGATACGCCCTTCTGAGTAGTTCTGCCTCAAAGAATTGTGGTGTTTGGATTGCAAACAATCCTTCTCGAGCGACTGTCTCTGTCACTTTGAAAGTATCTACAGTTTGTTTTGTGTCATCTCCAAGGATTGAATCCGCAATTGCGTCGTCATCACTTACATTGATATTGCTTGGATCAGCACGCTTTACTGTGTCATTGAGCGGAATCGCAGGAACAACGGCACTGCACGCTCTACTTGCAAGCAAGAGTCGGTCAAACAGGTCTCTATTCACTGCGGGCCTCGCTGCATCATGGACTGCAATATGGGTCACATCAGCAGATAAAGCAGAAAGTGCATTTGAGACGCTCATTGCTCGTGAATGTTCATCACCCTCAACGATTTTTACGCCGTGGAATGATAGTGTTGGCGCAAATCGTTCTTTGAATGCTTCAAATTGTTGAGGTGGACCCGCGACCACAATGTCGAGAACTTCGTCACATTTCGTAAAGAACTCGACGGTGCGAATGAGAAGAGGTCTGCCTCCAACATCCTCGACGAGTTTATCTTTTTGACCAAAGCGGGAACTTATTCCTGCTGCTGGGATAATGACGCCAATTTTAGGTTGTTCGTTCATGATTTTTTGACCTTCTCAGTGCAATACCGGAGATGGGACTCGAACCCATACTCCCTTAACGGGAACCGGATTTTGAATCCGGCGCGTCTGCCAATTCCGCCACTCCGGCAAACTGAGAGGTTGTCATTTTATCACTGAATCAGACTTCTTCGCTATTTTGAAAAATATTGTTTGCCTTTTAACTCTATTCGCTTACCATATTTAAATATATTGACCACATTCTGCGCTTTAACAATGTAAGTTTGTGCGCATAGGAGAGAGATTAGGAGTCTACACAATGAAATCACTTCAAAGTCAAATGTTCGCATTGGCTAGCGTTGCTATGCTTGCAAGCAGTGCTTTTTCTCATAAGCCAAAATTGCAAACCCATAACACAGTGCTGTCGACAGTTAAATCTGCATTTGTAGATTTA
>JAKVBR010000152.1 GCA_022447165.1 Phycisphaerales bacterium
ATTCGTTGCGTGATTACGGGCAGCATAAAAATCTGTGTAATCACCGATGGTTGCTGGCAAAATGAGTTCGAGTTCATCACGATTTACAAGCAACTCTTCGCGAGCATCTGATTCGCTTGATAACAGTGCGAAGATTGCATGCCTTGCTGTAGTCCAAGCATCTTTACCGAGTGACATAAAGTCATTCAAGTTCTTGCTTGAGAGTGCACATGCAATCTCACCTGTAACATTGAGCGCCCCAGCATCAATTGCTTTTTGAACATTTAATGCGTAATCGCCAATTGCGATGACAATGCCATGCTTACAGCAAACACCGTAAGGTAAGTTTTGGATTGGGAATTCGCTCCCCTGTGCAGATTCAACCCAACTTGAGGCCTCAAGTTGATGTGTAAAGTCGCAGTGTGTCATGATGGTTCCTTTAAAATTCCCATTGAACGGAGGTCTTCAACTGGTTCTTCAAAAGAGCAAGAACCAATTGCGCAAAATACTTCTGAGCGAACATGAGCGATTTCTTCTTCTGTAAAGTCAGACAACTCGACTGCTTCCATTGTTAACAGCGATTCAACGTCTGCTTCTGTCGCATCTTGCCTCATCGATGCAATGGATGCACAAAGCACATTTAAGAAACCAAACTCATTGACGCCAACTGCCGCATTTTCATTTCTGTTTGGATGATGCAATCCTGCAGTTGCTTTAAAAGGAATTCTCGCAACACCACACGCAAAAATAAATCTCGCAAGATTTTCAGATGATGGATAGAGTTCCGGAATCACACCGCCCGTTCTCACCTTTGCCCCAGCAACGCAACCAGAGAGCGATGCAATGAGCCCACGCGGATCATCGTTTACTGGGAACTCGATAAATGGAAACAAATCATCATGAAGTACATTGAGGGCTGAGTCAATTTCATCAATTGTGGACGCTTTAAATTCAACGATGTTAGCGATTGCGCCTAAATCTTCTTCATTAAATGCAATGGTTGTATCAACTGCATCATTAAAGCCCTCGTCGGATGCGGGCGGCAACAATACACTCAATTGCCAGGGTTCTTCTTCACTCTTTGGCATGACATCTTTAGCAAGTTCTTTAAACTCGCCAAGTTTTGAAGCAGGAATAATGAGCCGAGCGAGCATCCAGTTATCTTCAGACTTGATGTATCGATCCCAATGTTCGATGACAGATTGCAAATCTAGAGATGCTGGCGGATACAGTCCTGCATAATCAAAGAACCCCTCAAGCATGAGTTCATCACGAGTTGAACAAGCAGTCGGCATGTCAGGCATCACATTTACTCCCGAAAAATTTCATGCATCGTTCAATTCTTTTAAGCGTTGATTCTTTTCCAAGAAGAACCAGAGTATCTCCAATTGGGGGACTAACGGGCGACCCTGCAACGGCGATTCGCACTGGCTGCGCAACTTTTCCGAGTTTGCCTTCAGCAAGTTCTTCAGCACACTGTGCCATGCAACCGTCTATTGATGCATGCGTCCATTCGCTTAAATCACTTAAACGAGTTGCAACTTCAGGAAGTAATGATAATCCCGTCAATTCGCCTTTTAAAAGCGCTTTTTTCACCGGCTTCGTTTCTTCCCATGTGAGTGTTTCATCTGGCTCGACAAGAAACTTTGATGTTTCAATTGCGTCTCTAAATGTCTTTGAACGCTCGTGGTTTGCTTTTGCAAAGAGCGAAAATCGGTTACCAAGTGATGCGAACTCTGGCGCATATTCGTTACACCACTCCAATAATCGCTCTTCAAATGCTTCGCTTGATAAAGCTTGCATTGCATCAAGATTAAACGCAAGTAGTTTTGCTCTGTCAAACTTAGCAGGCGATTTGACGATTCGATCTAAACTAAACTTTTCAATGAGAAACGCAGAGTCAAACTGCTCAATGTCATCTCCTGGGGACCATCCTAGTAAGCAGAGATAGTTCAATAACACTTCTGGCAAGTAACCAGCAGCTTTAAAGTCGTCTACATTGATCTCAGGAAGCGAGACACCAAGGGCTGTTGCTAGGTCACTTGCTTCATCTGTTTGAAGTTGATTGTCCTTTGACGAAAGCCAGTGTTCCCAAACATCTTGTGGAATACAGCCGTTTGGCGGACTTTCAATTGAATGCTCTTTGACAAATGTGCGAAGGGCTTTGTCCTTGTCTCGCTTCGACATTTTGGAACCGTCTGGGTTAAAGATGAGCGACAAGTGCGCATAGTTTGGCCTCTCAAAGCCGAGCGCATCTTGAAGAACGATGTGTTTATAAGTGTTGTTTAAGTGTTCTTGTCCTCGCACGACATCTGTGGCGCCCATCAGTGCATCATCTACAACAACCGCAAAATGATATGTTGGGTAACCGTCGGCTTTAAAAATCACAAAATCGTCTAGTTCACTTCGCGCAATCTCAACATCACCAATCACTTCGTCTTTAAATGCAAGGACTGCGTCATCAGGAACCTTAAAACGGATGACATGGGGCATGTCTGCTTCTAGATTCGCTTTGACTTGTGCTTCACTTAACTCAAGGGCTGCCCTGTCATATCGGTACGCACGTTTTTCCGTTCTTGCTTGTTTTCTCTTTTCGTTTAACTCTTCGGGCGTTTCAAATGCATAGTACGCAAGCCCGTTATCAAAGAGTGTTTGCAAGTGCTCTTTGTACAACTCAAGTCGTTGCGATTGAAGATATGGACCGACATCTCCACCACCACAAGAGTTAAAGGCTGGTCCTTCATCCCAATCAATACCAAGCCAATTCAAATCTTCAAAGAATCCGAACGTCGCCTGTTCACTAGATCGTTTTTGATCAGTGTCTTCAATTCTTAAGATGAATGTCCCGTCTCTGCCTCTTGCATACGCCCAGCAGTAAATTGCAGTCCGAGCACCACCGACATGTAGATGCCCAGTTGGACTTGGCGCAAAACGAGTTCTCACTTTGTTAGTCATGAATCTAAAATCGCTTCTTTATCTTTTGATTTCAATGTAGACAGCGGTCCAGAGAGCGCGTAAATGATAAACCCAATAGCAACTGTTTCTTGGAACCACCATATGCCGAGGAAAATAATGATAACGAATGTTGCAACGAATCTAAACGATTGAGGGCGACCTAAATATCGATTAGCAAAGTGGTCGTAAGGAATGTTTGAAACCATTGCAAGAGCACAAAGCAACATGACGCCAGGGACACCGAATGCGTATGCTCTCTCAATCCAAAGAGAGTCATCTCCATTTTTTAGAAAATGCTGATGCAAGATAATGAGCGATGCAACCAACCCTGCGGCACCAGGTGATGGCATCCCTTTAAACTTGATGTGCTCATTTGGCCCCTTCTCTGGCTGCGTTTCAACATTAAAGCGTGCAAGTCTAAGTGCTGTACATGCAACATAAACTGCCGCTACGCTCCAGACCACTTTTCCCCATGGCAAGTCGGCGTCAGGACCAAGCAATGTTAACGCTCCGTTTTCACTGACGTACATCGAGACAAGCGCAATTGTCATGACTGCTGGAGCGACACCGCATGTCACAAGGTCCGCCAGAGAATCAAGCGTTGCACCTAACTCACTCACAGTGCCAGTTAATCTCGCGAGCGCTCCATCTACTGAATCAAGTAGCATTCCTACGATGATGAGGGCGCCTGCCATCGTGAGCCCGCTCCATCCCCAAGGCCCTGCCCACTGAGGGTCTTTATTCGCGTAATGAATTGCTGCAAAGCCAGCGATGAGATTTCCAAGTGTAAAGAGAAGTGGCCAGACATACTGCGGCGGCAACACTTTACGCATTCTTGGCTTCCTGCCAGAGCTCCCTTTAACTAGGTCTTTAGTTGGTGTATCGCGTGACATTTGAGGTAGATAGAGCATTCTACCCGAAATCCCTACTGAATCTGTAAATGAGACTCAATCATCACAACCGCAATCGTTGACTGCTCAACTCTTTTGCCCATCACTGCCTCAGAGAGCG
>JAKVBR010000153.1 GCA_022447165.1 Phycisphaerales bacterium
CGCCTGCAGTGGTTTAGCCCACAAAAATCCTGCCATCTGCTTCAAGCAACTCGCCTTGAGGTGTTACAAACCTCCAACTTGGGTTAGTTTGTTGAAGTTGTTTTGCAAGCTCAAGTGTCCCAACAACAGCAGTCGTTTCAAGCAAATTTGAGATTGCGTCTTTGGCACATTCTGCAATGTTTAACAGAGATAGCAAAGGGGTTGCTTGAGTGGACTGGAGCGCAGTAACAGGGCGGCTACATCTTGATGGGGAAAGGAGACCAACGCGGCCAGACCCTTCATCCAGTGACGCTTCGATGAGTTCTACTGATTCATCGTTGTCGATGAGAAGAAGTTGGATGTTTGGGCCAAGTGCAATTTCAACGAGATGTGCATCTGCGTGATTTGCATCAAGGAAGTCGCCAACCATGCCCTTTACATTTGGGAATGTTTCTGGTGAATCTAGGATGTGCTTGACAGCATCGGTGAGCCCTTCTCTTGCTTGTTGCATTTCTTCTAGAAGATGCAGCCGTGAACCAGAAGCAGCACGCTTGTGTCTTAGTTTTTCAAGATCAGTTGCGAGCGTTTTGGCTTTCTCGCTGATCGCGTGGGCAGATTGGTCATGTGCTCTTAGCACTGCTTCGTGTTCTTGTACTGTTTGTTGAACTTGAGAGAATCTCTCATGAGTCTGCTCGCGTCGTTGTGTGAGCGAGTTTAACTCGTCTGAAAGTGTTGTACGCTGTCCGTCTAAACGTTCTTTTTGAGTCGTGAATCCAGAGAGCCGTTCATTGATCGCGCCGACGATCGATTGATGTTGTGATTGCTTAACGCTTAGCGTTTCTAACTCATCTTGTAAGGAGGCGAGCTCATCTTGTAACAACACGAGTTGTTGTTGATACTCAGTATGAGATGCAGTTAATGTCTCGACTTCACGTTCAATGTCCGCAAGCGATTCTGCGGATGATGCGATTTCTTCTGACGCATCAACCTTTTTGGCTTCAAGGGCAACAATCTTCGATTTTAACTGAGCATATGACGAGCGATCGGATTCAACTTGCTCCTTCTGGTCAGCAATCGAACGTTCGAGCATTTCGATGCGTTGTTTAGTGTGTGTGATGTTCGAATCGTACTGGACTGATTGCTGCACAAGCGCTTGGTTATTTGTATGCAGTTCGTGCCGAGCAGATTCACACAATCGTTTTTCATCTTCAAGTTGAAGCACTTGTTGAGCAGTTTCTTGTCGTTTTTGCTCAATCGTTTCACATGCTGAAGTTAAACCAATTAGTTTTTCATGAAGTTCATGATATGTGTCGAGTGCAACATGTTTTCTGAGATGTTGATACCTGCCATCAAGGTCTTTGAATTTGCGGGCCTTTTCAGCTTGCCCTTTAACGATGCGGAGCCGCCGTTCAGTGTTTGATAGTTGTTCGCGAACTCTGACAAGGTTGACTTCGCTTCGTTCTAGTTTACGCTCAGCCTCTTTTCTTCTTGTTTTGAACCGTGCGACACCGGCAGCCTCTTCAAGAATAGACCTGCGTTCAGCAGGATTTGCATTCACCATTGCAGCAACTCTTCCCTGCTCAATGATTGAGTACGCATTGGTGCCAATGCCTGTATCAAGGAAGAGTTCCTTGACATCTTTTAACCGAACCTTGTTGCCATTAATGAGGTATTCACTTCGGCCATCTCTATACAGTTTTCGTGTGACACCAACTTCATCACTGTCAACGGAGAGGAATCGCTTGTCTTCTGGGGAAGTCGCCTGAGCGTTTATGATGGGGTTGTCAAAAGTGAGGGTGACACTTGCACAACCGAGGGGTTTCCTCACTGCTGAGCCAGCAAAGATGACGTCAAGCATTGCTTCACCACGTAAGCTTTTGGCTGATCGCTCACCGAGTACCCATTTGATTGCGTCAACGACGTTTGATTTACCACATCCATTTGGACCAACAATGCCTATAACAGGCGCATCGAACACAAACTCCGTAGTGTCTGCGAAGGATTTGAAACCTGAAATAGTGATTTTAGATAGCCGCATGTATGTGGACCTCCTGTCTTGTCTTTGCTCCGTCCTGAAGCAAACCCCCGCAATTTCTCGAAAACCCCATTTATCGTGTAAAAAAATGGGTCTTAGAATGCTCTATGGTAACTACATTACCATTTCTCACAAGAAAAATATCGGTGTTATCGCCCCTAAATAGCCAATAAACGCTTGTTTTTTATGCTTCCGGCTCGGAAATTCCAAGTTCTTCAGGTGTTGGAACTTCGAGGAACGTTGGTGGGGGGACTTCGTCTTCATCTTCCGTCACAAAATCAGGCCTTGGCGTGAATGTCATGTCATTCGTAAGTCGTTGAATAACAGCAAGTAACCGGTCTTGCTCGACTTTGAAGTCTGCATTGAGGTACTCTTGACGCCATAACTCATGAATCGCACCGATGGTTCTGCTGTATGACAGATTAAGGCCTGGTGCTGGTTCTTCAGGTGTGGAATTGTGAGCAAGGAACATCGTAAAGTTAGGCAGATATGATGTTACTTTGTGATGTGCAGTTTGCCCGCTATTCTCATTGTGATAGCGAACATCGAGCGTTGATGCTTCATTTGCACTTTCTTTGACAAGCAAATTGTTATTCCAGCAATTCAGCGAAAGAGGTGTTTGGATGTTGACATCACCCGTCATGATGATTTTCGGTTCGCCCGATTGTGTGACATACACAAGTTCATGCTTAGATGGTAACCACAGCAAATCAAACTTATCTTCGATACTAAATGATTGAACAGCGGGATCTCTTCGTTCGATGAGGGCTTCAGCTGTTTGTAATCGAATCTCAACATCTTCTGAATCGAGAAGGGGTCTGAGTCCGAACATGATGCGTGGATCTTGCGGCATGTCCTTTAACAAATGTATGGCTTCAATTCTTGCGCCTAGTGAATTGTCTTGTTTGGTTTCTTCAAGTAAGAATGGAATCGCAATTGGATCTTTGAGCCGGCCACCTGCTTTCAGTGCAGCGTTTCTAGGTAAATCCTCAGGCGACTCGTAGAGGTCACGAAGGACTGGAAGGATGCGGTCGCCAAGTGCTCGCCATCTCCAAGAAGCAGCATCAGCATTTTTTGGGCTTGGGTCAGTGATGAGCAAGCGTTTGACTGACATTGCGACTGACTCGGGTTGTTGTGAGCGGATTGTGATGTGATTCATGATTTCCATGAACGTAGGCACATCATGCTTCCACGAAGGAGGAACTCTGATTTCAATCTGTTCATCACTGATGCCGCGAGCCGTTGGTCCATCTTGCCCGAATTCTTCAGGAAACACGCGATTGATTGCATTTTGAATCAATGAAGATCGCGTGTGACTTGGTTCAAGTAAAACGAGACGCATAGGCAAGTTGTGTAACACTTCGCCGCCTTTGAGAATGCGACCAGATGTTCTGTGCACAGCGTCAGAGCCAACAGAGCCAGGATTAGCAAACGGATTGAGAAACACATCGCCAGAGACAAATGCGACTTCGCGTGTTTGACTTCGACCAGTCGTTAACTGTCCTGTTCGAAGAAGTGTTGGCAATAAATAGCCACCTTCTAAACTTGTCGTTGCACTGCTTGGTTCTGCTCTGACTCTCGCATCAAACAGGGTGCCTCTTAAAGAGGGATGGTCAGGTCTGAGATTTCCTCTGCTTGGCTTTCGTCCAGTAGCAGCTTGTGGAATCACGGCTTCGATAATCACAACTGCAGTATCTTCGGAATTGATGAGTTGCTCTGGTGTTAC
>JAKVBR010000154.1 GCA_022447165.1 Phycisphaerales bacterium
AGCGGCTCATGCGTAATGGTTCCAGAAGCTGCTTGCACGCTTCTTAATGGTGAGTATCAAGGCATTGGCATTGAATGTGATCCAGATGGTATTCCGGGTAGCGGTGATGAGCCATGTCCTCAATATTTCTTGCTCACTGATGACACGGATGACTGCCCTCAAGAAACGATCGCAGTCGTCCAACTTGCCAATCCATTTGATCGGGCAATCAATCTCAATGACTACGCAATCGAATTCTTTGGCCAAGAGTTTAGACTTGATGGGCTTGATCTCGTCTTGCCTCCTGCAACAACAAAGAATCCTTCAACTGCAATTTTCTATGCAATCTCCAATTCGCCAGATATTGAAGACCCCTCTGCAGTGAGAGATTTCCAAGTGGATTGGCTCGATTTTCTTGACTTAGAACCTTCCAATCACCCCACTGATGATTTATCTACGCCAATAGATTTTGATACTCTCACTGGGTTTGAAGCAACCATTATTCACCAAGTGCCAAACAACTGGCGCACAAAAAGAACGTTCTACGACAACCTTTCAAGAGGCGAACAGAATAGTGTTGCACTCTATCGGTTTGATAGAGACTCAACAGGGCTCTTTGGGGATCAGCGGGTTCTTATCGACCGTATAGATCGTCCTGATGAAAACGATACGTTTGAAGAACGTGTTGTCGATGATTTAGAAGAAGAGTGGGATAAGATCGGTGATAATGGATATCTCACAATCACGGACAGGGATGGGGAACGGATCCTAGCAGATAGTTCTCAAGCAGCATTGCTTGTTCAATGGGACCGAGCAACAAGAGCGTGGGGCGTAGATATTCCCGCTGTCAATGGTTGGCATGATGATGTGATTAGTCCTTGGGAGGAAGCGCCTCGTTATGTATCAGCCGCTAAAGATTTCATTCGTTCAGATGAGTTGCGAACGATTACGAACGTTGAGTACGTCCCAGAAAATCCCGAAATCAAATATACATCTGCATTCCATTGGACTGATTTTGCAAATCCAGATGATCAAGACGGAGATGGGAATCAAGACACTAATGCAGATCCTGATTTGCTTCCTGACAACCCAGATCCGTGGTTTACAGTTGAAGTCTGGTCACCACGAGGCGGCGAACAAATCTTAGGTTCGACAGATGAAGGTGAAGTAAAGGGTGGTCTCCGCATTCGCAAGCCGTTCTACTTCGACATGAACGCGGAAGAAGATCAGTCGTATATGGGCGGCGGCGATCGTACATTTCCTGATAAGGGTTGGTATGGTCAACGGGAAGATGAAGATGGCGACGGCACAACGTCTGATACAGCCTCCTTTGCTGATGATGTCATTGTGAATGAAGTCATCTCGCTTGCGGAACGGAACATTCCAATGGACTTCCCATTGCAAATGCTTCAAAAAGATGATGATTATGAACAAGTTGGTGAACTGCTTAATGTATGGCTTTTCGGACATATGCTTGAAGGCGCGTATAACTTTGGAGATGATGATCAATTCTTTGATTTGCCTGATAGCTATCTTGATGCTGTTGGTGACACGAGTGAGGGCGCCCGAACGGCTGGAACCATTACGACCTTTAGTGAGTTTATGGATCCTCGTTGGGGCACGTATGGAGGCAATAATGACGATTGGTTCGCGCCATGGGTAGCCACTATTGATGGTGGTGAGGTTGTCTTGAACCCACGACTCAATCGTTTGCGTTTTGCACCTGATGGTGATGAGGATTTGCCTCAAATGCTCAGTGGTCGTAGTGAATACGATGATTCGACAGGCACGTTTACTGCTGTCAGTAACGCATGGCCTAAGTTGTCTGCAGCATCACGCATTCTTGATTCATTCATTTGCGACGGTCCTGGTCGCCCTGATTTTATTGACGCTTCAACAGGGAACTATGGTAATGACGGGATTGGTGACGATTTAAATCCAAACGTCAACAATGAATATTCACCGATTTGGCATTCCTTTTATAACGCGAATGGATTCTCTGGGAAGGCCACACCAGGTCTTATTAACATCAATACTGCTCCTGTTGAAGTGATGCGAATGTTGCCACATATGTATAAGGTCGTACATGAAACAGAGGTTGCTGATGTATCGGATTTAGATGACTCTGACCGTAATCCACGAATCCTTGTGCCAGAATCAATCTACCAATGGCGTGAGATGGCTAGTGGTGGTCCTGATTGGTTTACTGGTAGCGGTTTCACTGGTGGTCCAGATTACAGCGATCGGACGTCTGCCCTTGGAGTTGATTATGGTAACGGTCCCAATAACATACGCGGGTTTGCTTCGCCGGGTGAGATTGGGCTACTCCAAAATGTAGGTGCAGTCGACGATGTCATTGAGCCGTGGCATATTGCAGCATATGACAGACATCAAGCGGTTCGCGACGCTGAAGCATGGAGTATTAGTTTTGGTGCTGCGGATCCATTTGGCGATCCAGTGACCAATACAAGTGTTGAATGGATAGATGATGGTGTTGGAGCAAAAATAAGTACTGATGTAATCCGCAACAATTATTACAACGACGCTGGGTTTGGTGAAGACACCATATACGGCGATGGTGTGAGTGGAGATGCTGAAGAACTCAACATGCTTCAGGCAGGGATTTCAAATCTTATCTCAACTCGTGGTGACATCTTTACCGTGCATATGAGGATCCGTACATTTAGACGGAATTCCATAACTGGCATTTGGGATGCCACAGATATAGATCACATCGTTGATGACTGTCGATATGTGTTACTCGTCGATAGGAGCCATGTTGAAACGCCAGCAGATCAGCCTAAAATTCTTTTTTACGAGAAGTTGCCTAACTAGTTTAGTTGATTAATACAGTCTTTTTATGCCCGTCTCGCCACGCTCATCCGCAAAATGACTTGGTGGGGCGGGTTTTTTCTAGCCTGAAGAATAGATACTCAATATGACAAGAATTGACTTACAATCTTAATGGAGGCAGTTTTAGTCACATCGTTCCTTAGCGAAGGGTGAGAGTCATTTTCTTGTACTCCATTCTGTTCAGAGGATGTAAACCAAGACAGCGAAATCATTGTCAGCGATATTCAGGCAATACTTGCTGCTTTGGGATCGTGCCCATGACGTTTGATTTATTTTTCAAAGGACTGAGCATGTATATGCTCAGCTCTTTTTTGTACCATGACTCATTCATGAAAGATGTAACGGTACAAACAGCACCCAGCCACATCGCTATCATTATGGATGGGAATGGGCGATGGGCTGAGACAAAGGGCCTTCCTCGCTCTAAAGGACATGAAGCGGGCGCGATTTCAGTAAAGACAATTGTTGAGGAGTGCGTTCGGCATGGCATCAAATACTTGACGCTCTATTCATTTTCAACTGAAAACTGGACCCGCCCACAAAAAGAAATTGATGCATTGATGCAGTTGCTTCTTGTCAAACTAGCAAGTGAAGTTCCTGAACTTGTTAAACAAGGCATTCGTCTCAACCACATTGGTCGACTAGACCGTTTTTCCCCTGAAGTTCAAAGTGCAATCAATGAAGCGTGTGAAGTTACAGGGGCGGGTGACACATTAACTGTATCTCTTGCGCTGGATTATTCAGGCAGAAGTGAACTCGTCGAAGCGGTCAAAAACATCGTTCAAAGTGATGCCGTCATTGGTGATGTTGACGAATCGTTCCTCCAAAAGCACTTGTACACGAAGGACTTGCCTGACCCTGATTTGCTCA
>JAKVBR010000155.1 GCA_022447165.1 Phycisphaerales bacterium
CCCTGACAATAAGAAGGTTATGTAGAAAAAATTTTGATCTTTAAGATGATTAACTTATAAAACTCGTTCGGAATCAATACAAACTAAAAAAGAAGTGCAAAATCCGGTGCAGCGTGTGCACGCAGGGGGGTGTTTTGAGCGGAATGGTGTACAGGGCAAAAACAGTAAAAGTACGTTACTCACCTCAATACCTAAGAAAACAGCCCAGTGCATCAACACTGGACTTTCTTTAATGGGCCATACAGGACTCGAACCTGTGACTTCTTCGGTGTAAACGAAGCGCTCTAGCCAACTGAGCTAATGGCCCCAAGAGGGGTTTCAGACGACATGCTCTTAGCAAGAACAGTTGGGGCATACTCCGAGGTCGGGGTTTGTTACATTCCGGGGGAATATGGTCTGAAGGGCTCTATTGTACCCGTTTCTTCGGAGTAGAGGAGGGCTCTGTGCATACCAAGTTTGGAAGCCGCTGGGCTGTCGATGAGATTCGTTGAATCGTTAGTTCCCATCTGAAGGAGGACGCGGAGGTCAAACTCACGTAGCGCTTGACGGTCGAATGTTCGATTGAGATTTGTCAGCGTGTCGGTTGCGGCGATGACATGGATGCCAAGCGTTGGACCTTCCTTGAGGACTTCCGCAAGAATCTGAGCAGGCGATTTCTCTTTCTCTTCGCCGCCCATAGAGAACCCAAAGTCATCTTCGTCTCGGCGTAAATCGCGATACCTGTGCAGTCCATTGATGACGAGAAATTTTGTGGGCTTGTCTGTAGCGCCATTTGTTAATCGGTCTTGCAAAACTGCGTAAAGTTCTCGCATTGCAAGTTCAACTTCGCGCATGCCAACGATGTTAACATGACATGACATTCGCTCGGCAGTGCCTGGGAGCACGCCCGCCTGCGATGAGTCGGCAGGCGTTGAATCAAGCAGCACGAATGCGCCATCTTCAGGTGGATACTGCGCATCAATTGATTGCATGACACTAGACACCATCGTCGTGATGGTTTCCTCTTGTTGCCCAATCAACAGCAAATTGCTTGCCGAAGTCGGTCTGAGGACTGCTGCAGTATCTTCCTTAATTGCCATCGCACCACCAAGCCACGCCTTCACTGCAAGTGGTTTCTCGTTTCGAGTGGCACCAATAAATGCGGTATTGTCAGCAAGGAATGTCGGCTTATTGCCTTCATAAACAACCATGTCGCGATTTGCACTTTGACCATCTTTCTCAGCAAGTTTGCCTAAGTAGGATTCTCTCAACGATTCGTCGAGCCAGACGATTTGGAACGGCGAGTTGCCTTCGACTTTGCCTGCTGCGTCGTTGTAAATCGCTTCGCCTGGTCTTGAAAGCAGTCGTGCAGCCGCATTGTCTTCATTGAGAATGATGTAACTGTCTTGTTCAGAACATTGAAGCGCAACGCGAACCGCCATTTGTCCCATCGTTGAACGACTGAGTGTGTATGCGCCGTCTAATGTTTGTGAACCCATGATGGCGTGAATGCCAAACGCACGGCCTTGTCGTACGAGCCGGTCTAACAGCAAGTTTGCTTCTTGGGCGACATGGTCGTCATCAACAAAGAACTCTTGGAATTCGTCGATGATGAGAAGAATACGCGGCATTGGTTCGTCTGATTTGTCTCTGAATCCTGCAATGTCTTGCGCGCCTAAATCTCTAAAGAGTTCGCCGCGGCGCTTCAACTCTTCGTCGATTCGCTTCAAGACACTGATGCCAAACTCGCGGTCACTTTCAACTGCAACCACTCGTGCGTGAGGCAATTGGTGCGTCGCGTATGTTTTAAACTCAACACCTTTCTTAAAGTCAACGAGATAAAACTCGACTTCTTCAGGGCTGTACCAGAGCGATAGATTGGTAATCAGCACGTGGAGGAGCGTCGACTTGCCAGAGCCAGTTTTGCCTGCAATCAGAGCGTGCTGGGCTGTGCCTCTGCCAAGGGTTAAGTTTTGCAGTTTTGATGCGCCTGCTCTGCCGAGCGGGATTGCGACTTTGTTCGTCGTCGACTGTGACCAGAGTTCATCATCGTTTGGTGCAATAACACTAAATGGCACTTCAACGCGGTGCGTATCTTCAGCACGCTCACCAACTTTCTTCACGATGGTCGTGGTCGACGACTCGCTTGGCGGAGCGTCAATAGTCAGTGGCAACGTTGAGAGTTCTTCATCCTCAACGATGAATGCTCCGTCAATGAGTGTAAATCGAGTTACGATTCGATTAAGGGTTGCATCATCGATGCCTTTTGGTAGTTGCAATGAACTGTCTCGATGAATAAGGACATAGACGCCGCATCTCGCGCCACTTGTGATGATTGAAGCAAGACGCTTCGCTGCATTTTCAGAGAAGTTGTTTGGCAGATCCGCAATCACAAGGAAACGGTAGGGCTCTGCGATTTCGCCCGCTTGTTTGTTGTACTCATCAATTGTTTCAAACTCATTTCGCAAGTACTTTTGAATCACGGTTTCCATGTGTTCAGTTAGTCGGGCGAGTTGAGTTTCAATGTGTTTTGGTTCAGTCCATGCTCTATCTAAGAGTTGTGCTTCTTCGAAATCTGCAAGATGAAGAACGCCAGCAAAACTTTGGCCTAGACCAACTGGGTCGATGAGTGTGAACTTCGCCTTTCCAGGTGGAATCGAAGTGAGCGAACGCATCATCGCAACTTGCAGTGCTGCAATCGCTTCATCTCGGTTTGAACCATCAGTTGAAACTAAGAACGAAGCAGCATCAGGTAGACAAGAGCAAATCGGAATGGTGAGCATTGACTCATTTGGCAGTGGAAAATGAGTATCGCTTGGGCAATCGCCACCAATCGTAGTCAAGTCAATAGAAGCGCTCCCAATTGGGATGTTAAGCGATGCTTCAGCAGGGGGTGACCAAGTGCCCCAATCACTATTCCACGCTGGGTGGTTTGCTGACACAACAGTATTCCATGCTTCTGTGACTTCATTGAAACTTGCCATACCGCTATTCCATGCTTCTTGAAGTGCCGCGAGCGTATCTGCTTCCTCTTTGTCGAGCGAAGCAATGGTGTCATCGTATGTCTTGTTGATGTGTTCAGTTGTACTGGTGTACTGAGCATCAAGTGAAGCAATCGTTTCATCAAACTTGGTATGCGCATCTTTGGTGTCACTTTCGATTTTCGCTTCAAGTTTTTGAGCGACTGTTTCAAATCGCGTCTTCTCTTTTTCCAAATCCTTTTTAAGAAGGCGGTCGATTTCTTCAAGTCGTGGTTTATATCTTGCTTCTGCTTTTTTGATCTCAACATCACGGTTTGTTGTAATGCCTTTTTCTTTCATGCGGCGGATTTTGTCGATTTGCG
>JAKVBR010000156.1 GCA_022447165.1 Phycisphaerales bacterium
TATCAATGGTGATGGCGACATCAACGTTAGTGATTTGCTCTTAGTCGTCTCCGATTGGGGTCTAATTGATAGCCCCGCAGACATTGATGGCTCTGGAACAGTCGATTTAACCGATTTGCTTGCCATTATTGGCGCATGGGGTGAGTGCGAGTAATCTACCCTTCATGTTTAACATTGACACCTGCAACGTCTTTAATTTCCATTTACCTGACCAGCCAGGGATTCTTCTCGCCTTCGCGAATCGCCTAAGAACGGCTGACATCCCCCTTAAAGCCCTCTGGGCTCAGGGAAAGTCAAAAGTTGAAGCACGCATTAGGTGCATTCCAGAAAGAGACCCCCAATTCAGAGATTTTGCAAAATCTGCGGAGTTAGACCTCACTGAAGAAATCGTCGTGTACATCACCGCAGATGATCATGGCGGGGAGTTCCACAAACTACTTGAGCGTATCGCCTCTGCTAACATCAACATTAATGAGATGCAAGCAGTCAATTTTGGGGGAGAAACTGGCTGGATGATTTGGACCGACGAGGAGCAAGTTGAGCCCCTCATCGAGTCCATTCGTTAATTATTCTTCGCCTTCTTCATGCTGGTCGATGAAACTTGAAAGGCGCCTTCTTCTTACAGGATGCTGCAACTTTCTGATTGCCTTTGATTCAACCTGACGAACGCGTTCACGTGTCACCTTAAAGATTCTTCCGACTTCTTCTAGGGTGTAGGTGTAACCATCACCAATGCCGTAACGAAGTTTAAGAATCTCTCGCTCTCTGTAAGTGAGCGTCTTTAAGACGTCATTAATTCGCGAGCGAAGCATTTCGCTTGTCGCTGTTTCAGATGGCGCTTGTTGCCGTTCATCTTCGATGAAGTCGCCAAACTGAGAATCTTCTGATTCGCCGACAGGACGATCAAGACTGATTGGGTGACGTGAAATTTTCATAACACGCTTTGTCTCTTCAATTGTCATGTCTGCAACTTCTGCAATCTCTTCAAGTGTGGGTTCGCGACCAATATCTTGAAGGAGACGCTTCTGAATACCGCGAAGTTTTGACATCGTTTCAATCATGTGCACTGGTACACGGATTGTTCTTGCATGGTCTGCAATCGCACGTGTAATCGCCTGTCTAATCCACCACGTTGCGTATGTGGAGAATTTATACCCACGACGGTACTCATATTTGTCAACAGCACGCATGAGGCCCGTGTTACCTTCTTGGATAATATCAAGGAAGGGGAGTCCTCGATTTCGATACTTCTTGGCAATGGAAACAACCAACCTAAGGTTGCCACCAGACAAATCTCGTTTGCCTTGGTCGTATTCTTCAAATACGACTGCAATTCGTCGAAGCCGGGCTTCAAGTTGCTCAGGCGACTCTAAAACAAGACGTCTTAGACCAGCCATCTCTTCTTGCATCACAATGATGTCATCAGGATCCACTTGGGCCTTATGTTTCTTCGCATATGTCATATCTCTTTCAATCTGCTTGAATTTCTTAGAGATTGACTGTAGTTTTCGAAGTAGCGGCTGAATCTTTGCGGTTCTTAAACAACACTCTTCAAGAAGCGTTGCAATCTTACGTCTACGCGATTGCATTGTTTGAAGGACATCTTCACGCTCTCTTTTTTCTAATCCGCCATGTTCGCATCGCTCCCAATCAGCTTCGTTTGCTGCAAGGAGCGTCTTAATCGTTTTCACATTCACTGGGATTCGGCTTGCAACTTTTTGCTTCGCATTTTCTTCAGCAGTAGAGATACGCATCGTTCGGTCAAATGGCAATTTGCCTTCATGGACGAGTTCAAGAATCTCAATTGCTTGCCGTGCTGCGTAGTCTGATTCGAGGATAAGCCGTCTAAAGACGAATCGTGTCGATTCAATCTTCTTTGCGAGTCGAATCTCTTCTTCTCGAGTAAGTAGCGAGATGCTACCCATCTGTGTCAAGTACATTCGGATTGGGTCATCGATTCGACGAGAAGATGCTTCAGCAAGTGCTTCTGCGATGACTGCTTGCGCTTCACCTTCATCAAGCAAATCATCATCTTCATGAAGATGGATTGCATTCTTGTCATCGGAGTCTTTTTCATCAGCTAAGACTTCTGCAGAATCTTTCCACGGCGTGTCACGCTTAAACTTCAAGTTTGTCTGCAGTGGAACAAAGTATTGATCCCAACCACGACGCATTCGCAAGTCTTCACCGATGAGTTCAATATTTAGTGCATATACTAAACAAAGCAATTCATCAATTTTCTCTGGTGTTAAAAATTCATCTGGAAGAGCTGAGTTGATTTCTTCATAACAAATCCAACCGCGATCAACGCTCACGTTGAGCAAGCCATGCAAGCTTGGGTGCATTGCTGGGATAACTGGCTTAACGCTCGTTTTAACAGTTAATGTCATGTCCATGTACTCCTTCTAAATTCCTTCAATAAACCGTCTCTTCATATTCGTTAAGAAACGCTCTTTACTTTCTTCTTTCGCATTGCTTCAATTGCTTGCTGCGCTGCTTTTGCTTTTTCAATAGGATCTTCAACTTGTTTAATATTCTTAATCTCTTGCGTTAATGCTCGTTGGTCAATGGTGTCAAAGAACGCCTTCATAGAGGTGTTCATTGCACTCATAACGCTGCCTTCGTTCTCGCATAGTCGTTCGCCATGGAAGAACAATAGTGACGCTTCAGACCGTAACTCTGGCGCTAACTCATCAAGAATCTCAGGCATCGTAAAAGCCAACCCAGTCATTAACTTTGGCAAGATGATTGACGCAACAGTATTCGATAGGGGGTCAACAAAATCTTCTTTTGTTAGTTTTCGCTCAGCTTCTCTCATGGCTCCAGATGCTTCATTTGGGTCATACAAACAAACACCGATGAGTTCTTGCTCCGCCTTCTTCCGCTTAGTCGACACTTTGTTCATTGGGCGAGGAACTTCCTCGCTGACTGGTTCACTCTCTGGCGATGCAGAAGCACCACGCTTTGGTAACTGAGCATTCATAATCTGCTCAACATCAGTCATGGACATTGATAACAGTTGGCCTAATCGTTCATACACAAATCGCTTACGCAAACCAGACATTGAGTCAAAGCCAAGTTGAGCTAGTGATTGTAAAAATGAGTCTACGACATTTGCTTGGCCTGTCGTCGTCGTTTCACCATCTAACTGCAATTGCAAACGATTTAACTTGTATGTCAACGCATCCGTTGCCCCTTCAACAAACGCTTCGAATGAATCTTTATCCATTGCAACATCTGCAGGGTCTTTCCCTTCAGGCAGTACACAAACGCGGACATCCACTGGCGTGTTAAAGAAAATACCAATTGCACGGTCCGCCGCTTTTTGCCCAGAAGCGTCTCCATCAAAAACAAGAAAGCATTGTTGCGTGCTCTTTTGTGAACGCTGTTCCTAGCGTCCCAACAACATGTTCAACACCTGCCTGATGGCAAGCTATGACATCCGTATAGCCCTCGACAACAATTGCTAACTTCTCATCGCGAATCGATTTTTGAGCAAGATGCATGCCGTAGAGTGTTTTTGATTTATGGAATAGTTCAGTTTCTGGACTGTTCAAATATTTTGGTTCATCTTCTTCGTTGATGCGGCGTGCGCCAAAGGCAATCGTTTTACCGAATGCA
>JAKVBR010000157.1 GCA_022447165.1 Phycisphaerales bacterium
GATGTCTTCCACGATGCACGTAGATTCTTCCGAACAAAGGATGCAGGCAGACGCTCAGTTGTCATCATGGGTGGAACACCAATAGCAGTCTGGCTTTGCAGAGCACTTCAGAATAGGGGGTTCTCTATACGCCTCTTCGAAACCGAAAAGAATAGGGCTCAGGAACTTGCCGAGAAGCTTCCTTGGGTGACCGTCATTCAAGCAGATCCAACCGACCCGACTGTCTTTACAGATGAACACATCGAAAATGCTGACGCGTTTGTTGCCCTCACCCATGATGAACACAACATTCTTAGTTGTGCCTGGGCTGCTGGACTCGGTGTCAAGGAAACCTATCCAGTGGTTGCAAGAACCGATTATGCCCCATTTGTGAGGGCTATGAATATGACGCAGGCGTTCAGCCCAAGGGAACTCGCTGTTGCAGAAATCAAGCAGCGTCTTGCTCGCAAGCAACTCACGAAGGTTGCAACACTTGCAGGAGATGAACTTGCGATTTATCGAATCAGAGTTGGCAAGGACGCTCCTGTATCGGGAAAACCGCTCTCTGAGCTCAATCTCATGCCTGACTGCATGGTCGTCGTCATTGAGCAGGACGAACACCACGGCGTTGTGCCTGACGCGCATAAAGTGCTTGAAGAGCGAGATGTTGTCTTTGTAGTTGTTCGCAAGGATTACGAAAAAGAATTGCGCAAACTCTTTGCCGTGAGGTAACCCATGAACCTACACCTTGTATTGCGACAACTTGGTTCGCTGATCTTGGTCTTGAGCGCAACACTCATTGCCATCTTTGTCGGCGCATTCCTTCTTGGCGAAGAGTCAATTGGTGAATCAATAAGGACCCATCGTTACATTCTCGAAACTGCAGGGCTCAGCACGCTGATTGGCGTTGTCTTTATTCTGATTGGAAAGCAGAAGCAGACCTCCGATTCAATGGGTCGTAGAGAGGCGCTGCTCCTTGGTTCATCAAGTTACTTAGTAGGCGGACTCATTGCCGCGCTTCCATTCTGGTTATGGGCAAAAGAAAGCGCTGGAGAGAACCACCCATTTCAATCAGGGGTGAACTGTGTGTTTGAAGCGACAAGTGGTCTCACAACTACGGGCGCAACAATCCTTGCAGACATCAGTTTGCTTCCAGACCCTCTGCTCTTTTGGCGTGCACTCTTGCAGTGGCTTGGCGGACTTGGCATCATCGTGCTCTTTGTTGCAGTCCTCCCGATGCTTGGCTCAGGCGGCCGGAAACTCTTTAGAGTTGAAGGCGCATCTGCTCCAGGACAATCAGGCGTCAAGCCAAGCATTAAAGAAACTGCTCGGGTATTGTGGATTCTCTATGTTTGTTTGACTGCAATCTTAGTGTTGTGTTACGGGTTTGCAGGTATGTCTTGGTTTGACGCTGTCTGCCATTCGTTCTCAACCCTTGCTACTGGCGGATTCAGTACGCATACCTCAAGCATTGGGTCATTTAACTCGCACCTCATCGACATCATCGCAATCATATTTATTGTGATCGCAGCAACAAACTTTGGACTGTATTTCGCTGCACTTCAGGGACGGTTACGAACCATTTGGGAAGATCCAGAGTTTCGCTGTTACATCGCCCTGCTCGTCATTGGCAGCATCATTGTGACAGTATCCCTCATGGGTAGCGGGCAACCCCTTGTCACAACAACTGGTGTGGCCACGCCGCCGACTGCGGGTGAAGCCATCACGCAAGGTGTTTTTACAGTCGTCTCACAGCAAACAGGTACGGGCTTCTGCGTCAGTAATTTTGACCAGTGGCCATTCGTTGCCAAAGCAGTCATCGTCTTCTTAATGTTCGTAGGTGGTTGTTCGGGCTCAACTGCGTGCGGTGTTAAAGTTATTCGCATCTGGATTGCCATCAAAGTTCTGCTCGACCAACTTGAACGCGCGTTTAGACCGCACGTTGTCAGGCCCCTCAAAATCGGTAAGAGTTCCATCGACGATGTCGTGAAACTCGCAGCAATCTCTTACGTCTTGGGTCTCTTCATCATCTTTACCTTCGGCGCTCTTGCATTGATGATTCTTGAATCGGGAAATCCCTCGTGCGACATCACGACCGCTGCAACTGCATCGCTTTCAAGCGTCTGCACAGTTGGCCCAGGTCTTGCGAAGGTTGGCGCGCTTGAAAACTTCAATTGGTTCAGTGACGCATCCAAAATCTTGATGTGCATCTTGATGACGATTGGTCGTCTTGAGATTTTCGCTGTGCTGGTTTTGTTCTCTCCGCGATTCTGGCGAAGCACATGAAACGAAAACGAATGACCCTCATTGCACTGGGCGTGGCTTTGCTCTTAGCCATCTTGCCCTTTTTGTTCCAGTGGAGTCCTCGTTTGTTTGTCCTTTCCAATCCGACACTCTTTTTCCTCTCGGCAGTGTTTATCTTCATTGCAGCATCCCTGCAGTTCCCATTTGAAGAAGAAGAGGGGTGGCGATGTCAATGCGATTACGACCTGTCTTTCCTGCCACCCAAAAGTAAACACTGCCCAGAATGCGGTAGCGAAATCAAACTAGAGTGGACGACTTCCCCTGGCATCCCATCAAAGAAAACACGCATGCGAGGATTACTGACCGCACTACTAACTGTGTTCGGCTCAGGGTGTATTCTGTTTGGATTGTTTATTGGATGGTTAGAAGAAATGGCGAGCGTTTGATTACATCGGCTTTTCTTCAACCGTTAAATCGTAGACTTCAAGCAATCGTTCTTTATTGAAGAACATTTCTTCGCGAGATGTGCCAACGACTTCATATCGCGGCGTCAATTCAATCGCATCACACGGGCACGCTTCTTCGCACATGCCGCAGAAAATGCATCGCAGTTCGTCGATGTCGAATGATAGTGGGCGTTTTTCCCTGTCATCCCATGGCGCTTCTTCAGCCACAATGTGAATACAGTCAGCAGGACATGCTGTTGAGCACATGAAGCATGCTACGCATCGTTCTCTGCCTTGTTCATCCTTATTGAGGCGATGGACACCTCTAAAGACAGAGCGTTCCTGACCACCCTCGACAACATCACGTTGGTCACGCTTTTGCTCGGGGTATTGAACGACCCAAATGTTGTTCTTATTTGAACCACCACGACCCATGTTGCCTAGACAGTGTTTCAAGGTCGTTCCAAGCCCTCTAAGCACAGCGGGCACGAAAAAGAAGTCGCTACTATTGAGCGGCTTGGGTGTAACGTCGATGTATTGTTCGTTCTCTTTGACCATGAATGGTTTTGGCAGATTATAGAGGAACGAGGAGGGCTTGCTCTAGATACAATATCCAAATGGAAAAAGAACCTGCATCAAAGCGGTTATGGCGACTCTCGGCAATGGGTTTTACGTTTATCTCAATGGTCATTGCAGGTGGTGTCATCGGGTTCGGTATTCACTGGGGGTGCGGACTCATTTTTGAGGATTTTGCACTGGGATCTAAAGGATTTATTGTCACCGGCGCGGTCTGCGGCATCATCGTTGGCATGGTTGACTTTATCAGAGATGCGATGCGAGCAGTAAGGGATGAATTATGACAGAACAACCCGTCAGTGGACTCCCATTTCGGAGTT
>JAKVBR010000158.1 GCA_022447165.1 Phycisphaerales bacterium
CATTGCAACAAAAGTTTCCCAACTTGCGGATTCATGCCATCATTGCCAAAGCGTTGTGGTCCATACAAGTTCGGCATTCCTTGAGTAGTGAATGCTTTTAACTTTTTGTTGACATACACAATGTGCGCCGGGTTTACGTCTCTCACAGTGATATCAAAACGATTTCCAATAAGATGACCTGTGCGAAGCTTGTTTTCATGCCTCGTTGACCATAACACTTCAATTCCTTCGCCAATTTCAGGAACACTCATATCGCCAGTTGGTAAGTACACGGACAATACCTGCGTCGTGACCGCATGCAAATCTTTGCGACCTGCCGAGCCCACATCATGACGCTTCACTCCAAATGCTTTGGCAACACACCGAACGAGTTCTTCATGAGACACATTTGTTTTTCGGATGCCCAGATAGAGATGTTCTCCCTGACCACTCGGTGCATAAAGAGGCAACTCATCGACCTTGAATTCTTCTGGCCGTTGCTTAATTGTGTACGTCTGTTGCTCCAACTCTAGTCCCAGTCAAATGTCTCTGGGGCACTGTATCCATCCCCATCATGTTCGACTTCATCGAGAACATGTTCTTCGACAAGAATCGGAACTTGAGCAGCAATGCCAAGTGCAATGGCATCTGAAGGTCTAGAGTCGATAACGATCTCTTCACCATTGCAATCAATTTTTAACTTGGCAAAGAATGTTCCATCTTGTAAATCGTCAATCACAATCTCTTGGAACGATCCGCCCATTTCACCCACAATCGAAGCAAGCAATTCAAGCGTCTGTGGCCTTGGTGGCTCGATGCCCTTGAGGCGCCGATCGATTGCATATGCCTCCGGCTTACCCACCACAATGGGGAATGTACGCTCACCATCAACCTCGCGCAATTCGATGAATTGAGCGTCCGCGATTTCGCGTATCAGGATTCTTGACAGTTCCATTTTGATGAGCATGTGGGGTTTCTCTTTTGATATAATAACCACGCTAAGCACATTATTTTGTGTTTTTTTGAATCATACACGCCTTGATAGGGAAAGAAACAGCGATGACAAACACGCACTTATTTACATCAGAATCCGTTTCCATGGGACACCCTGACAAGGTTTCTGACCAAATCTCAGATGCCATTCTCGACGCCATGCTAGGCGTCGACCCAAACAGCCGTGTTGCTGTTGAGACGATGGTCACAACTGGTCTAGTCGTTGTTGCTGGTGAGGTCACATGTGGCGGCTATGTTGATATACCAAAAGTTGTTCGTGATACGATTCGACGAATTGGTTACACCGATGCAACTCTCGGTTTTGACGCTGACAGTTGTGCTGTGATGGTCACCCTCGATAAGCAATCGCCTGACATCGGTCAAGGTGTTGATACCGACGCAGGACTCCACAAGGAACAAGGCGCTGGCGACCAAGGGCTCATGTTTGGCTTTGCATGCAAAGACACTGAGTCACTCATGCCACTTGCAATTGATTTGTCCCATCAACTTGTTGCAAAACATGCAGATGTACGCCGCGAAAACATCATTCCAGAACTTAGGCCCGATGCAAAATCACAAGTTACAGTTGAATACGAAGGGCACGAGCCAAAGTGCGTCAAAGCAGTCGTGCTCTCAACACAACATGGACCGATGTGGTCTGAAAACCAAGAAGGTCTTCGCGACGCAATTATTGAGCACATCTTGAAACCAGTACTCGGTTCTTGGTGGAATGATGACATTGCTGTTCACGTTAACCCAACTGGCAAGTTTGAAATTGGTGGTCCAAAAGGTGACTGCGGTTTAACCGGACGAAAAATCATCGTTGATACTTACGGTGGAATGGGTAGGCATGGCGGTGGCGCATTCAGCGGAAAAGACCCAAGTAAAGTAGACCGCTCAGCAGCATACATGGCTCGGTACATTGCAAAGAACATCGTTGCTGCTGAACTCGCAGATCGATGTGAAGTGCAACTCAGTTACGCCATTGGGTACCCTGAGCCAATTTCCGTTTATGTTGACTGCCAAGGCACAGCAAAAGTTGATGAAGAACGACTCAGTGAACTTGTCAGAGAACACTTCGCGTTAACACCACGAGGCATCAACGAAACACTTGGTTTACTTTCACCGATTTATACGCACACTGCTTATCACGGTCACTTTGGTCGAACACCAAATGAGTGTGGCGAAGGTTCATTCTCTTGGGAACGAACTGATAAAGCGGCTGCATTGCGTGATGGATGCCAGTGCACAACAGCTCAATCACAATGAACAACTGCCCCCGCGCAGTTGTCATGCGGCGCATCAAACCGATTTATAAGCGGTTTCCGCAGTTTGATTTTGCGCCGCTTCTCACTGACGGGTTAGACCAACGCGACGCTGCCCTTGCACGCGCGATCGACAAAGCCGTGCTTCGACGGTGGATTTCACTAACGTCTGTTATTGACGCCGCTACAGAACGAAATGTCCGAAGATTAGACGGCTCAGTCGGTGCAGCATTGCTTGTTGGCGCAGCACAACTCTTTCTGTTTGACCGTATTCCAGACCACGCCATTATCAATGCTTCTGTGGAATGGGTGAAGAGAGAAAGCGAAAACAAAAGAGCAGCAGGATTTGTGAATGCAGTTCTTCGTAAACTCACGCGTATCAGGGGTGAATTGGTATCCGCACTTGATGCGTCAAACCCACGCCACTTCTTAAGACCAGATGGCACTGCCTATGAATTGTCTGAACCAATCTTTGATAATGACATTGCGTCTGCAACAGGGTTTGAAGCAAAGGTGTGGGAACGAATGAAAACGAAGTTTGGAACTGAGCAAGCAACTGAACTCGCCCTCAACGCCATCATTGAACCGCCAACGATTGTGACATTGCCAATGGGGAGTTCTGCACTTCATGATGCTGAACCCCATGAAACAAACAATTGTTATGTGCTTCCGCAAGGCGTTCACTTTGCTGATTTCTTATCAGCATATCCAACGGCTCGCATTCAAGACCCAACTTCAGCACACTCACTTTCGCTCTGCGAATTGCTGAGACCCTCAAGAATACTTGATGTCTGTGCAGGCAAAGGCACAAAGACGAAGCAGCTCCGTTCAATTTTTCCTGACGCGTTCATCGCTGCAACTGAACCGAACATGGCTCGCAGAGAGGTGCTTCAAAGTGTTGCTGATGACTATGACGTCACTGTATACACGGAAGAAACAGATGGTCCAACAGAGCCATTTGATTTAGTCGTGGTTGATGCACCCTGCAGTAACAGCGGCGTGTTTGCACGACGGCCAGAAGCAAAGTACCGGTACAAAGAAAAAACGATTGATTCGCTAGTTGATCTGCAAAGAGAGATATTAAGAGAGTCGTGTGATGTACTCAAAAGCGGAGGGCATCTGCTCTACGCCACATGCAGCATCGATACTGAAGAAAACGAATCGCAAGTTCAGTGGCTTGCAGACAAGCGGCACTTGCAGTGCGTTAATCGTAATCGCACGATGCCACACGGGTTGCCCGGCGAATATGCATCATCGTGGCATGATGGTGGATTTGCCGCCCTTCTCTCAAAGGGATAGTCGTT
>JAKVBR010000159.1 GCA_022447165.1 Phycisphaerales bacterium
ATTGTCTCAAGTGAAAACTCCATTCTGTGGCAAAACACAGGTTCGTACGGCCGAAGCACTTTTAATCAATATAACGGACCAATTACAGTGACTCGTTCTCTGATTGATAGCACAACATCAACTGGTGAAATCATCAATAATGACCCCTTCTTCCGTTCAGTTACAGGGCCAGATGGTTTACCAAGAACGGGCGATGAAGACTACCGACTCTTGCCAAGTTCACCTGCGATTGACCAAGGAAAGAATGTTGAGTTCGATTATCCCGGAGAAACTCAAGACCTTGATGGAAATGACCGGTTTGTAGACGACCCATATACAGATGATTATGACTCGGAAAACTCACCAAACATTGACATGGGTTGTTATGAGTATCAACCCTCATCCATTGGTGATAATGGAATTCGGCGGTGGGCATATGAAGGTGAATCAATTGTCAGTTACCTTAATGATTCCAACTGGGAGCCAGAAGATGCACCCGATCTTCAGAATGTAACAGTTCATAGTACGCGACCTGATACTATCATCACGACTACGCTCAGCCAAGACCATTCAATTCAGCGGCTTATCGTTCCTCGGGGTTACGTGTATTACGCCCTTTTAGGCAACACACTTACCATGACTGAAGAAAACAATACATTCATGATTGGTCACTACGATACCCCTGCATATTTCATCTTGCTCGATGGCACGATTATCGCCGATCGGATTGATATGCAAGGCGGCATTTCGACTGCATCGCTTGGAATCAACAGCAATTCGACGCTTGTTGCAGATAGTGGCGCAATTGTTCGGGACCGTTCAACTTTGTATGGCGAAGGAACTGTAGATGGCGATTTGATTTTGAGTGGTACTATCACATGTGACTATTCACATGTTGGCTATCCAAATGTAACGGGCAACTTATCAATGAATGACCACCCTGTTACTGACATTGATGACTCTGGCACAATTCGCTATTACTTCGATCCTTATGACGGCGATGCAAACAATGATTACGACTCAATTGAAGTCGGCGGTGATGTGAACCTAGGCGGACTTCTATACCTTTATGGAGGAGGTCAAGTTGCAGAAAACGCAGGTGATCAAGCCATCGTCATTGATGCAGAAGGCAGTATCAACGGCGAGTTTGACTCGGTCTGGGCTCACTATTTCTCTGAAGATTTAGTTCCTGTTGTTTCGTATGTCACAAATACGAATGGAAATGAGCAAGTCGTAGTTGACATCCATTCCGTATCAAGTTTGCTCGGCTTTGGAGATCCCAATTCAACAGGCGTTGCCAGTCAGCCAGTCGATGCAGAGACAGGCGACATTGATGGAGATACATATCCAGATCTTGTTCTTTCAATTCCTGATAGCGATTCAATCCTGATTCTTTTCAACGATGGAGTCTCTAATGGCGAGTGGCAAGGATTTAATGGTGGCTCGCAACAAATCTCTGTGGGTGACAATCCTGCAGGCCTTACTATTGGGGATTTTGATGACGATGGGGATATGGACATCGCAGTAGCCAATACCAATGATGACACTGTCTCAGTTCTTGTTAATCAAGATGTTCCTGATTTTGCTGGTCGAGGCGTGACATTTAACACCGTCACACACGCTACTGACTTCTATGGTGATGCTGAAGATATTGAAGCACTCCCGAAAGATGTTGCACACGGAAACTTTAATGGCGATTCCTTTGTTGACCTTGCAATTGCAAACAGTGGCGACGCAATGGTTGCAGTCATAAATGGCCCCGTGACATCAGCAGGCATGTTCCCAAGTGGTGGTAATTATGGTGCGCCAGGAGGAGCAAGTGGTATCGATCCAGGTGATGTGAACAACGACAAGGATCTTGATGTCATCAATACCACAGGTGAAGATGGAAAAACAACTGTCCTCAAAGGCAATACAGCATTGGCTGGTGGAGAGTTATACGACAATCCAATTGTACTCAACATGGGGGGTGGGTTTGGAGAACAAGTCATCACTGATCTTGATGGAAATGGACTTGATGATGTTGTTACAACAGACATCGCTTCTAACACCTTGAATATTGCCCTTCAACGAAACAATGGCACATTTGCCCCGCCTGTGCATCTTCCACTTGGCGGCTCAAACCCGAATTCGTTAACAGCACTTGATATGGATGACGATGGTGATATAGACCTTGCTGTTGTAAGAGAAGATGGTGATGGTAACAAGGTCACATCCCTGTATCGAAATGACACACCAGATGGAAGTACAACCGTGTACTTCACAGACATCGGAACGAATGAGGGTGAAGGACTCAACCCAATCATGGCTCGTGCAAGCGATGTTGATGGCGATGGCAAAGAAGACCTGCTAATGATTAGTGAAAATACGTCACTCACAGGATCAGCATACTCATCTGATACAGTGCTTAATGACCTGCCTGAGGATAATCCTTGCCCAGCGGACCTCAACAGCGACGACTCTGTGAACGTTGATGATTTGCTTCTACTCATTGCCGCTTGGGGCAATGCTTCAGGAGACGAAGATATCAATGGCGATGGTACTGTGGATGTTAACGATATGCTCTTACTCATTGCCGCATGGGGTAGTTGCCCGCGTTAGAATAGAGACATGACGCCAAAAGCGGCTCAGAAGAAGAAGAGCAAGTCCTCGAATCCATGGTCGACGCCTGCGATGCAGCAGTACCGCACCATGAAGGATGCGCACCCCGAGTGCGTCCTCTTTTTCCGCATGGGCGACTTTTATGAAATGTTTGATGAAGATGCAAGAGTCGTTTCTAAAACAATAGGATTGTCTCTGACCCAGCGAGGCAATGGCATCGACATGGCCGGCGTCCCCTTCCACGCTGCAGAAAATTACATCAGCAAGCTCGTGAAGGAGGGATTCCGAATCGCTGTTTGCGAACAGTTAGAAGACCCTACCGAAGCAAAAGGCGTCGTCAAACGAGGTGTTACCAGAATTGTGACACCAGGAACACTCATTGACGAGTCACTGCTCGATGACGCAACTGTGAACTTGCTTGCAGCAGCAGTATGTAGTGACACAACAGCATTTGTTGCAACAACCGAACTTTCAACCGGTTCATTTGAATGTTTCACATGCTCCGTTCACCGAATTGATGATTTGTTTGAACGACTCTGCATCTCTGAACTTATT